>NZ_JBHGAR020000017.1:0-67660 GCF_042611115.2 Sulfitobacter sediminivivens | reverse complement strand
TCCGCGCGCTTCCGTCACTTTCTTGCATCTGAATTCGATGTGTCGATGCGCGATGTAACGGCCTTTGTTCTGGGGGGGCATGGCGACACAATGGTGCCGCTGGTACGGTATTCGACCGTTGCGGGCATTCCTCTGCCGGATCTGGTGAAAATGGGTTGGACAACCCAGGAAAAACTAGACGCAATCGTACAGCGCACCCGTGATGGCGGGGCAGAAATTGTTGGCCTGTTGAAAACCGGTTCCGCGTTTTATGCGCCTGCAACATCGGCAATTGAAATGGCGGAAAGCTATCTCAAGGACCAAAAGCGTGTATTGCCATGTGCAGCCTATGTTGACGGTGCCTATGGCTTGAACGGCTTTTATGTCGGCGTGCCAACGGTGATTGGTAAGGGTGGCGTCGAACGGGTCGTCGAGATTCAGATGAACAAAGACGAACAGGCGATGTTCGATAACTCAGTCAAGGCCGTCAAAGGTTTGGTCGAGGCGTGCATCGGGATTGACAGCTCGCTAAGCTGATCCATTTACACCCCATAATGATACGCGCGCTTTGTCTCACGACGGGGCGCGCGTTTTCATTTGTAAAAGCTGTCCTGAAAAAGTGATGTGGCACAACGCGCATGGCGCGCTAAGCTGCCCGTATGCGTCGCTTTTTTGCTTTACTCTTTGTCCTGATGCCCAGTGTCGTATGGCCGTGCGAATTGGCGCTTGTGTTGGCTGTGGATGTTTCAGGATCGGTTGATCAGGATGAGTACCGTGTGCAAATGGACGGGCTTGCCTTTGCCCTGCGCGACAGCATCGTTGCAGATGCGTTGGTCGATCAAAAGGCTGCGGTGACTTTGATCCAATGGTCAGGCTCATCGCGTCAGGAACAAACCGTACCCTGGACACGCATCGCATCGTTGGGCGATGTGGATGCCCTCGCGCGCGCCATTGCGGACGATCCGCGGAAGTGGCGCAATTATTCCACGGCAATCGGAGAGGCCTTGGGCCTGTCGATCAACAGCTTTGCGAAAGGTCCGGAGTGTGGCCGCAGAGTGATTGATGTGTCGGGCGACGGTGTGTCAAATGAAGGGGTCGAACCGCATGACATGCGCGCCGCGTTGCGCGATGGCGGTGTCGTGGTAAATGCTTTGGCCATTGAGACAGACGGTGCCGATCTGACCGCTTACTTTTACGAGAATGTCATCGAGGGCGAGGGCGCATTTGTGATCACCGCCAACGGGTTCGAGGATTACCCGGCCCAGATCAAACGCAAATTGCAGCGCGAAACCACCAAGAAATTAAGCATGTTGACATCAGGCGAATAATCCTGTGATCACAGGTCAATTCGTGTGATCACAAATTCCATGATTGAGATAAGTATCTGCATTTTTCTGGCCAACTGCGGCAATAAAGCGGAGTTCTGATGCATCTGCCCCCGTGACAGTCCTGTAAAAAGCGCTATCAAGTAGGCAACGCTAGCCGACAAAGGACCTGAACAATGGCCGATGTGAACCGGGGCAATCGCCCGCTAAGCCCGCATTTGACAATCTACCGCCCGCAACTGACGTCGATGACGTCGATCCTGACGCGCATCACCGGCAACGCGATGCTGGTTGCGGCCCTGTTGATTGTGTGGTGGTTTCTGGCCGCAGCGACATCACCTGGATACTTTGCCTTTGTGAACGGATTCATCACCAGCTGGTTTGGTGATCTTATCATGTTCCTGTCCGTATGGGGTCTTTGGTATCACACGCTGGCTGGTTGCCGGCATCTGGTCTGGGACAACGGTTATGCCCTCGACATACCCACGGCGGAAAAGCTGGGCTGGGCGGTGATCGCAGGGTCCGTTGTTCTGACCCTTCTCACCGTCATCATCGTATAAGGGGCGCGCATATGGCATTTCTTACAGACCGCAAACGCGCCGCTGGCCTTGGCTCAGCAAAAACCGGCACCGCACATTTCTGGGCGATGAAAGTCAGCTCAGTCGCGCTGTTGTTTCTGATCCCGTTTTTCGTGTTTACATTCGGATCGGCGCTTGGCGGCACCTACGAGGAAATTCTCGCCTATTACAGCCGTCCCTTCCCGGCGATCATCGCCGCATTGACGCTGCTTGTGGGGTTCAAACACTTCAATGACGGTGTCCAGGTCCTGATCGAGGACTATGTGCACGGGTTGAGCCAAAAAATGGCGATCATCGTGATGACCTGCCTTTCTTATGGTGCCGCAGCGGTGGGTGTTTTCGCCATCGCCCGCCTTGCACTTTGATCCAATACTGCCCTACGGGAGACCGCCAAGATGGCCGCATATGAATATGAAACGCACGAATATGATGTGGTTGTCGTGGGGGCCGGTGGTGCCGGTCTACGCGCGACCCTTGGAATGGCAGAGCAGGGATTGCGCACCGCGTGTATCTCCAAGGTTTTTCCAACCCGGTCGCACACCGTAGCGGCCCAAGGCGGCATCGCCGCATCGCTGTCCAATATGGGGCCTGATAATTGGCAGTGGCATATGTATGACACGGTCAAAGGGTCTGATTGGCTGGGTGATACGGATGCGATGGAATATCTGGCCCGTGAGGCCCCCAAGGCAGTGTATGAGCTTGAACATTACGGTGTGCCGTTTTCGCGCACCGAAGAGGGTAAGATTTACCAGCGTCCCTTTGGCGGTCATACAACCGAATTCGGTGAAGGCCCCCCGGTGCAGCGCACCTGTGCGGCTGCCGACCGCACGGGCCATGCGATTTTGCACACGCTTTATGGGCAGAGCCTGAAGAACAACGCGGAATTCTATATCGAATATTTCGCCATCGATCTGATTATGTCAGATGATGGTGTCTGTCAGGGTGTGCTGTGTTGGAAGCTGGACGATGGCACCATGCATTTATTCAGTGCCAAGATGGTTGTGCTGGCCACGGGCGGCTATGGCCGCGCCTATTTCAGCGCCACGTCCGCGCATACCTGCACCGGTGACGGTGGCGGTATGGTCGCACGTCAGGGGCTGCCATTGCAGGATATGGAGTTTGTCCAGTTTCACCCAACGGGTATCTACGGCGCAGGGTGTCTGATCACCGAAGGTGCCCGGGGCGAGGGCGGGTATCTGACCAATTCCGAGGGCGAGCGATTCATGGAACGCTATGCGCCAACCTATAAAGACCTTGCCAGCCGCGATGTTGTCAGCCGCTGCATGACGATGGAAATTCGCGAAGGACGTGGCGTGGGCGAAAACAAGGACCACATCCATCTGCACCTCAATCACCTGCCGCCCGAAACACTGGACCTGCGCCTGCCGGGCATCTCTGAATCTGCGCGCATCTTTGCGGGTGTGGACCTGACCAAGGAACCGATCCCGGTCTTGCCAACGGTGCATTACAACATGGGCGGTATCCCCACGAATTATTGGGGTGAGGTGTTGAACCCGACCAAAGACAAGCCAGACGCAATTTCACCGGGGCTGATGGCTGTCGGCGAGGCGGGCTGTGCGTCGGTGCATGGAGCCAACCGATTGGGGTCAAATTCACTGATTGATCTGGTGGTCTTTGGCCGAGCTGCGGCGATCCGGGCGGCAGAGATTGTCGATCCGAAAACCGCTGTACCCACGCCAAATCAGAAATCCGTCGATGCGGCGTTTGATCGGTTTGACGGGCTGCGCAATGCGTCGGGCGGCGTGCCGACGGCTGACCTGCGTTTGGAAATGCAAAAGACAATGCAGGCCGATGCGGCGGTGTTTCGCACTGACAAGACGCTTGAAGAAGGCCGGGTCAAGATGATCGAGGTTGCCGACAAGCTGGATGATGTGAAGGTCACGGACCGATCGCTGGTGTGGAACTCTGATCTGATGGAAACGCTGGAACTGGCCAACCTGATGCCCAATGCGACCGCGACCATCACAGCTGCTGCGGCGCGCAAGGAAAGCCGGGGTGCCCATGCCCATGAGGATTATCCGAACCGCGACGACAAGGAATGGCGCAAGCACAGTCTTGCCACTTTTGACGGCAACAAGGCCAAGCTGAGCTATCGTGACGTGCACCTCAAGCCACTGACAACGCAGAAAGAAGGCGGTATTGATCTGAAGAAGATCGCGCCAAAGGCAAGGGTGTATTGATGCGCATTTGGACAGTCATTTTATTTGCAACGGCATTGACGGCGTGTGTCGAGGTCCAGCAGGCGGTGGACAATACCGCACGTCAGGGGGCCAAGGGCGTGGTGACAGAAACGCTTGCGACGCGGTTCCCGCAGGTGCCAAAGCAATTGATCACGCCGTTCACGGATTGCATCATCGATAATTCCACCGCGCTGGAAATCCGCGAGTATGTCCGGGCCGCGGCGGTAGGTGTTGATGACACCACGACCGCAACTATCAAAGGTGTATTGGCGCGTCCGGAAACGGTGCAGTGCTTGCAGGCCGCCTCTTTGCGCAATGGAATACTGTAAGGGATGAATGTGATGGCGCATCCCACGCTGAATGCCGTTGATCAGGCAGAGCAGGTGACTGCCCTCAGGGCTGTTTTTCGGGATGCGGACAAACCGACACGCCAGAAACTGGTCCCGATCCTGCCCCCAACCGAGATCACGTTTGCAGGCATCCGCATGTATGTCGATCCACGCGACAATTACACCGACCGCCGCATGTGGCTGGACGGGCAACCGCCCGAGATGAAGTCACTGATGGCGTTGATGGAACTGGTTGAGGGGCGCAACGCCCTTATCCTTGATGTCGGGGCCAATTGTGGGGCGTTTGCTGTGCCACTTGGCCTTGCCGCGGGGCCGGGAAGCAGGGTGATTGCGTTCGAGCCGAACCCGGCGATGATCGGACGTTTGGGCCATAACATTCGCCTGAACAATCTGGGTGACGTGATCCGGATCGAGGGCTGCGCGTTGGGTGCTGAAACTGGCGAAGGGGTGCTGAACTTTCGCCGCGACAACTTCGGTCAGGCCTCGTTGAAAGCGATAAGAAAACAGGTGCGCGATGGCGGGACATTGGTGCCAATTCGTCCGCTGCTCGATTTTGTCGGTGACGCTGCGGCGCATGATCTGACTGTCCTCAAGATTGACGTGGAGGGGTTCGAAGAAGCGGCCCTTGGCGCGCTGGTGGATGCGGGTGCCGACGCCTGGCAGCCGGATGCAATTCTGATCGAAACCGCCCATGCAGACACATGGGAAACCGATCTGGTGGCCCGAATTGTCGCCTGTGGCTTCAAGGACGTGCTGCAGGTCGAAGGAAATACGCTTTTTGTCCGTCAGGGCAAAGCGACATGAAACGCCCATTTCAAATGGGTAAATGTGATGAAACGGGCCACACGCCCGCCAGACAAGGAGACGCGAAATGGTTCAACTGACGCTCCCCAAGAATTCTCGTATGACAACCGGAAAGACGTGGCCGAAACCATCAGGGGCCAGCAATGTCCGCGAATTCCACGTGTATCGCTGGAACCCCGATGACGGCAAAAACCCGGCCATCGACACCTACTTTGTTGATATGGACACCTGCGGTCCGATGATTTTGGACGCACTGATCAAGATCAAGAACGAGATTGATCCGACGCTGACCTTCCGCCGGTCCTGCCGCGAGGGCATTTGTGGATCATGCGCGATGAACATCGACGGCATCAACACGCTGGCCTGTACGTACGGTATGGAAGAGATCAAAGGCGTGGTGAAAATCTATCCGCTGCCGCATATGCCCGTGGTCAAAGATCTGATCCCGGACCTGACGCATTTTTATGCCCAGCATGCGTCCGTTCAGCCCTGGCTCGCTACGGAAACACCTGCCCCGGCCAAAGAGTGGAAGCAGTCGATTGAGGACCGGAGCAAACTGGATGGTCTTTATGAATGCATCATGTGTGCCTGCTGTTCAACGTCGTGCCCCAGCTATTGGTGGAACGGCGACCGCTACCTTGGGCCAGCAGCACTGCTGCATGCCTATCGCTGGATCATTGATTCACGCGACGAGGCGACGGGCGAGCGGTTGGATGACCTTGAGGACCCATTCAAACTCTATCGCTGTCACACGATCATGAACTGCGCCAAGACCTGCCCCAAAGGCCTGAACCCGGCAGAGGCGATTGCAAATATCAAAAAGCTGATGCTGGAACGAACGGTCTAGGCTCGATGTCGCTTTTGCCCAGCATGCCGGAAACAGCACATCTTGCCGATCTGTTTGAACGATTTCCGGACCATGTTGCCCCGCTGATGCTTTATACAGATGGGATATTGCGCGGCGACGGCGAATTGTCGGTGGCGGAGCGCGAGATGATTGCGACCTATACCTCAGGTCTGAACGCCTGCACCTTCTGTTATGGCAGTCACAAGATTTACGCCGCGTTGTTTGGCTTTGACGCGGACCTGATGGATGCAATGATTGCCGACCTTGATCGTGCCCCCGTGCCAGACAAGCTGCGGCCGTTGATGGCCTATGTGCGCAAGCTGAACACATTGCCCAGCAAACTGACCGAGCAGGATTCGCAGGCTGTTTTTGACGCCGGTTGGGGGGAAAAGGCGCTGGTTGAGGCGGTTCAGGTCAATGCCCTTTTCAACATGATGAACCGGATCATCGAAGGCACAGGCGTCAACTTTGATTACGATGATGATCCCGCGCGGCATCCGGCGGTGAATTCAACACCTGACAAACACCGCCATTCCTATGCGGCCTTTGCCAAGCGCTTTGCATAGCCATGCCCATCCTGATCGCTCTTGTCATTGCTGTGATCATCGTGGCGATTGTCGCGCGACGCACTGCGCCGACGCGCGACTGTCGCTGGCGCGAGAACCGGGCGGGCAGCAAGGGCGCGTTGGTCAAATACAATTGCGTGACCTGCGGGGCGGAGATATTTCGGAGCACTGGCACGCCTGACAAATGCATGCAGGCTTTGAAGTCGCCGAGATTTTAACGTGATGCTTTGCCCGTGGTGAGGCTTCATTGGCTTTACACCTAGCACGGCATGCGCCACCCTTAGCATCACATTCTAGCGTCGGAGAATTTGATGATCATTTCACCCCCAGATGCGGATGCGCGTCGCGCCGTCAAGCCCGTCATTTGTTATCCAGTCGATGGCTTGCCGCAGCCCGATATGGCGACCTATCAAAAGGGTCGTGAGATGCTGACCAAAACCGATGAAGCGATTGCGCATCCGCGCGAAGCGGCAACGTTTAACGTGCCAGCGGGCCACTTTTTCCGCATTACTTCGGTGGAGGGGCCTCAGGTCGGCGACTTGAACCTATGGAACGCCAACGACCTGACAGAACGGTTCTATTCCGGTAAAACCCGCGCCCTGCATGGCACTCACATCACGACTGGCCAGCGGATGTGGTCGTCATTTCCGGGGCTTAGACCGATCGCGACCGTTACGCAAGATACGCTTGGGTGGTACGGCATTGATGGATATGGCGGGTCCGTACATGACGTGATCGGCACCCGTTGCGATCCTTATACGCATAACCTTTTGCAGGGTGGGCAGTATCACCATTGCTGTCATTCAAATTTGACCCGTGCGCTGGCGGCGCATCTGGATATCCCGGTGGCCGAAGCGGAGCCGCACATTCATGACGTTTTGAACGTGTTCATGTGCACCGGGTTCACGCGGGATACGGGCCAGTACTTTATGAAAGCCAGCCCCGTGCGACCCGGTGATTACATCGAGTTCTTTGCAGAGATTGATTTGCTTGGCGCACTAAGTGCCTGCCCGGGCGGGGATTGTTCATCAGAACATTCCTCAGACGCGGCGGCATGTTATCCGCTTTTGATTGAGGTTTTTGCCCCTGCAAAGGGTGTGCTGGACAACTGGCAACCGCCCGCACGCAACGGATATGACCGGACGCACGGGGTCTGATCAGAGGTTAGGCAAAGGCCGCTTCCAACGCGATCTCAACCATGTCGCCAAACGTTTTCTCGCGGTCCTCTGAGGGCAACGCTTCACCGGTTTGCAGGTGATCTGAAACAGTCAGCACCGCCAGCGCACGCCGCTTGTGCCGGGCAGCAAGCATGTAAAGCTCTGCTGCCTCCATCTCTACGCCCAGAATGCCGTGGCGGACCATCTGTTCGTCCAGATCCGCGCGTTCGCTATAAAAAACGTCTGACGAATAGATCCCACCAATGTGGGTTTTGCAGCCCTTACTTGCCGCGGCTTTGACCGCGGCGTTCAGCAACGACCAATCCGCACAGGGGGCGAAATTCAGTTCTTTGAAAATGCCGGAAGAGGGTGAGGTGATCGTTGTGGCCGTCATGGCTATGACCACATCGCGGATACCCACATGGGGCTGCATGCCCCCGCAAGACCCAATGCGGATCAGGGTCTGTGCATTGTATTCGGCCATCAATTCGTTGGCATAAATTGACAGCGACGGCATGCCCATGCCGGAGCCTTGAATGGTCACCCGCTGGCCTTTCCAAGTTCCGGTAAAGCCCAGCATTCCGCGTACTTCATTTACTAATTTGGCGTCTTTCAGAAAGGTTTCTGCCGCCCATTTTGCACGATACGGATCGCCCGGCATCAGCACGGTCTCTGCTATGTCACCGGGTTTTGCGCCAATATGTACGGTCATGAATGGTTCCTTTCCTGTCGTTGAGAACAACCTGCCTTCATGGCAGGAAATGAACAAGAGGCAAGTCAGAGATTCCTTACTCGACAAAGATTTGAACACCGTTCATATATAGATGAACAATGTTCATGAAAGGGATTGTTATGAAACGACTGATTTGTGCACTGGCCATTGCGGCAGGCGCGCTGACTGCTTGTGATGTCACACATCCGGTTGCCGTGGTTGGACCAAAGAATACGGTATATCGCGGCACGGCGACGGCATCTTTTCTGGAAGGCGGATGGTTTCAGGCGACCAATGGAAAAACCACATGTTCGGGGCGCTATATGCCAGCAGCAGAAACAAAGACGGTTACATTCCCTGTGCGCTGCAATAATGGGTTGCGTGGCATTGGCACAGCAACCTACGAAACACCCTATGCGGGGGGTGGTGAAATTGTGATGCAGGATGGAACACGGTGGAAATTTATTTTCGGTCGTGGCGCATTGATCGTATAAATAAAAAATAGGCTGCGCAATCAGCGCAGCCTATTTCCATTAAAGCGAGAACTAAACTTCATTCCTGCGCTGTTAATTCAGATGCGCATGTCGTCAGGCGACTTTCCTTTTTCAACTGCGGAGCGAAACCAATTTGGCTGGCGACCCTTGCCAGTCCAAGTTTGTGACTTATCTGCGGGGTTTGCAAATTGAGGTTTCGATTTTGGCTTGGCCGCTTTGGCCTTGGCCTTGCGCTCTTTTTTGACAGGTTTTTCACCGTCAGCCAAGTCATTCAGCGAGAAACCCCATTCGGCCGCCGCTTTTTCTGCCGCTTTCAGGGCCGCGCGGCGGTCCCGAGCTTTTGCAGATTGAAGTGCCTTTTTGACATCGCCCAAGAGTTTTTCCAACTCTTTGCTGTTCATTGATTTCAGATCAATTGCCATCGTTCTTCCTATTAGATTCCCAAATTCCCAATTCGGCTATACCAATAGAATGCTATTCGCAAATTCGAATTTGTGTCAGGGCGCTATTCCGCCGCTTTTGACGAAGGCTCGGCCAGTGTTACGATGTCTTGCATGATCATATTCAATTCGAAGTCTTTTGGCGTATAGACCCGTGCGACGCCCATTGTGCGAAGACGATCTGCATCATCGTCAGGAATGATGCCGCCGACGATGACGGGAATATGGCCAAGCCCGGCATCGCGCATTTGCGTCATCAGATCCTCGACCAGAGGAATGTGCGACCCGGACAAAATCGAAAGTCCCACAACATGCGCCCCATCCTGAACCGCAGCGGTTACGATTTCAGTTGGGGTCAGGCGGATACCTTCATACGCGATGTCCATGCCGCAATCGCGCGCGCGCACGGCTATCTGTTCGGCACCATTTGAATGGCCGTCAAGCCCCGGTTTGCCGACAAGAAATTTCAGGCGACGTCCCAGTTTGTCACTGACTGCGTCCACCGCATCGCGCAAATCATCCAACCCTTCGGTCTTGTTGGACTGACCGGCCGCAACGCCGGTGGGGCCGCGGTATTCGCCGTGAACCTTGCGCATTTCGGCGGCCCATTCACCTGTTGTCACACCTGCCTTTGCAGCCTTGATAGAGGCCGGCATGATATTGCGACTCTCTGCGGCGGCGCTGCGCAACTCTGTGAGTGCCGCGTCAACCGCAGCTTGATCGCGGGCCCCGCGCCAGGCATTCAGACGGTCGATCTGCTCTGCTTCGACGGCGGGATCCACAACCATGATGCCGCCATCGCCCGTCATCAACGGTGAGGGTTCGCCCTTTTGCCATTTGTTGACGCCAACGACGATGGTTTCGCCCGCCTCGATGCGGCCCAGGCGTTCGGCGTTGCTGTCAACAAGGCGGCCTTTCATATAGTCGATGGCAGAGATTGCACCGCCCATACGATCAATATTTGCCAATTCGGCCCGCGCACCCGTTTTGAGGGCTTCGACTTTTGCGTCCACTGCCGGGTTACCATCAAACAGATCATCAAATTCCAGCAGGTCCGTTTCATAGGCCATGATCTGTTGCATCCGCATGGACCATTGTTGATCCCACGGGCGCGGCAGGCCCAATGCCTCGTTCCACGCAGGTAATTGTACGGCGCGCGCGCGCGCCTTTTTCGAAAGCGTCACGGCCAGCATTTCAATTAAGATACGGTATACGTTGTTTTCCGGCTGCTGTTCGGTCAGGCCAAGCGAATTGACCTGCACACCATAGCGGAAACGGCGGTATTTGGCGTCCTCAACCCCATAGCGGTTTTTGCAAATCTCATCCCACAAATCGACAAAGGCGCGCATTTTGCACATCTCGGTGACAAACCGGATACCGGCGTTCACAAAGAACGAAATACGGCCCACGAGCGCGGGAAAATCCTCTGCCGGGACGCGCGGTTTGAGGGCATCGAGAACGGCCGTGGCAGTGGCGAGCGCGAAAGAAAGTTCCTGTTCCGGTGTCGCGCCGGCTTCTTGCAGGTGATAGGAACACACGTTCATCGGGTTCCATTTCGGCACATGGGTGTAACAATATTCGGCCACGTCCGCGATCATCTTCATGGAAGGGGCAGGTGGGCAGATATAGGTTCCCCGGCTCAGGTATTCTTTGATCAAGTCGTTTTGCACCGTGCCTTGCAGGGCAGAAATGTCTGCGCCCTGTTCTTCGGCCACGGCAATGTAAAGCGACAAAAGCCAAGGGGCAGTGGCATTAATCGTCATCGAGGTGTTCATCTGATCCAACGGGATATCTTTGAACAATGCCCGCATGTCACCCAGATGGCCAACCGGCACGCCAACCTTACCCACTTCGCCGCGTGACAGGATATGGTCGCTGTCATACCCGGTCTGCGTCGGCAGATCGAATGCCACGGAAAGCCCGGTTTGCCCCTTGGCCAGATTGTCACGATAAAGCGCATTGGACGCGGAGGCGGTCGAATGCCCGGCATAGGTCCTGATCAGCCAGGGGCGGTCTTTCTGCGGGTGCAACATGGGCGGCCTCTTTGAATTATCCGGGCAATATTCTTGCGTCTGGCTGTTGATACGGGAAACTTTATGAGCATGTCAATTCGCTGCGTTGCGGCATTGTCGCCCGGGGGTTGCAATCTGCCTGCGCTCAGCAACGTCGAGCGCCGTTTCCTCCTGCAGCGCTTCACTTAGATATTGTCCTTGGTTCGCCGCACTGCAAGGGTATTGCTGATGACACATACTGTTCAATTGCCCCTTTGGTTGTTTATCCTGATTGTCCTTTTTGCGGCCGTCACCGCGTTAAGCCATTTCTTGTTGCCGTCGGTGCGCTGGTTTTTCCGGTTGCGGCTGGAACGCGCGGTCAAGCATCTGAACACGCGTTTGTCTCGCCCGATAGAGCCTTTCAAGTTGGCGCGGCGGCACGATATGATCCAGCGGCTTATCTACGACCCCGAAGTCAGCCGCGAAATTATCAACTATGCACGTGAGAATGATGTGCCCGAGAATGTGGCCTTTCAAAAAGCACGTACCTATGCGCGCGAAATTGTGCCCAGCTTTTCTGCCTTCGCCTATTTCAGCTTTGGCATAAGGCTGGCCAAACTGCTCGCCAATTTCGTTTACCGGATCGAAACGGCAGATAATAACGATGCCACATTTGAGGCGATCCCGAAGGATGCGACCGTAATTTTCATCATGAATCACCGCAGCAATATGGATTATGTTCTGGTCACCTATCTTGCAGCGCGGTCATCGGCTTTGTCTTATGCTGTTGGGGAATGGGCGCGGGTTTGGCCGCTTAGCCGACTGATCAAATCAATGGGAGCCTACTTTATTCGGCGCAAATCGCGCGGGGCGCTGTATCGCAAAGTTCTGGCGCGATACGTCCACATGGCCACGGCAGGCGGTGTAACTCAGGCAATTTATCCCGAAGGTGGCCTCAGCCTCAATGGTTTGTTGCAACCACCAAAGATGGGTCTGCTGACCTATGTGACGGAAAGGTTCGAACCGGACGGTGAACGCGACGTGGTATTCGTGCCGGTCGCCATCAACTATGACCGCGTCTTGGAAGACCGGGTGCTCATTGCTGCTGACACCCGTGGGGATAGACGCTTTGGTGCACGAATATCAGTGGTCGTAGGGTTTATTCTGCGCAAACTCTGGCAACGGTTGCGGGGGCGGGATACCCGGTTCGGCACGGCGGCTGTGGCATTTGGCACGCCGCTGTCTTTGCGTGACGCAGGACCAGAGACCACAATTGAAGATCTGTCAGAGACGTTGATGAACCGCATATCAGAAGCTATGCCGGTTTTGACGGTGCCATTGATTGCGCAAACCCTGTTGACCCACGCGCCCTTGACGGATGAGGCGCTGTTTGATGCGGTGGGATCATTGCTTGACCATATACCGGTGCAGAACCGCGTACCGAAGCCTGAGACATTGCGATCTGAACTGGACCGCGCGTTGAAGGGGTTGGCGGGGCGAGATGTGATCAGCAAGAGTGACGGGATGTGGCAAATCAACGACGGGCAAGGGCCGGTTGTGCGATTTTATGCAAATTCAATCCAACAATTTGCGCTTAGAAATGCTGCGCCAGCAAAGTAAATTTCTGCACTTGCTGGGTCATAAAATTACAAAAAAGACGCTTCTGAGGTTGCATTATTGCGTCACCATCCATATCCCAAGGATGAGACGCTGCGATTCTGCATTGCGGCAAACGCATCATTGACCGAACGAACCGACAGGAGGCCCGCATGGCACTCGACACCACCATCGCGCAATACGACGCACCTGAAAAAGACCTTTATGAGGTTGGTGAAATGCCGCCCATGGGACATGTGCCAAAGCAAATGTATGCCTGGGCGATCCGGCGTGAACGGCATGGCGATCCTGACAAGGCCATGTTGCAAGAGGTGGTAGACGTGCCCGAGCTGGACAGCCAGGACGTGCTGGTCTTGGTGATGGCTGCGGGCGTGAACTATAACGGCGTCTGGGCCGCTCTTGGGGTGCCGATCAGCCCGTTTGACGGCCACAAACAGCCCTATCATATCGCGGGCTCGGATGCGTCGGGTATAGTCTGGGCTGTAGGCGACAAGGTCAAACGCTGGAAAGTCGGTGACGAGGTGGTGATCCACTGCAATCAGGACGATGGCGATGACGAGGAATGTAACGGCGGCGATCCGATGTATTCGCCAAGCCAGCGCATCTGGGGCTACGAGACACCCGATGGGTCATTCAGCCAATTCACCCGCGTTCAGTCACAACAACTGATGCCGCGTCCCAAGCACCTGACCTGGGAAGAGAGCGCATGTTATACGCTGACGCTGGCCACCGCATACCGAATGTTGTTTGGTCATGAACCTCATGATCTGAAGCCGGGGCAGAATGTGCTGGTTTGGGGTGCATCTGGTGGCCTGGGATCCTATGCGATCCAGCTGATCAACACCGCGGGCGCTAATGCCATCGGGGTCATCAGCGACGAAAGCAAACGTCAGTTCGTGCTCGATCTTGGGGCCAAGGGCGTGCTGAACCGCAAGGATTTCAAATGCTGGGGGCAATTGCCCACCGTGAACACCCCTGAATACAAAGAGTGGTTCAACGAGACCCGAAAATTCGGCAAAGCGATATGGGACATCACCGGCAAAGGCGTGAACGTCGATATGGTGTTCGAACACCCCGGTGAGGCGACATTCCCAGTGTCCACTTTTGTGGTGAAAAAGGGTGGCATGGTGGTGATTTGTGCCGGTACGTCCGGGTTTAACCTGACGTTTGATGTGCGATACATGTGGATGCACCAGAAGCGCTTGCAGGGCAGTCACTTTGCCCACCTCAAGCAGGCCTCGGCAGCCAACAAACTGATGCTGGAACGGCGGTTGGACCCGTGCATGTCAGAGGTGTTCACGTGGGAAGACCTGCCACAGGCCCACGTCAAAATGCAGCGAAACGAACATAAGCCCGGCAACATGTCGGTGCTGGTACAGGCCCCAAAAACCGGGCTGCGTACCTTGGAAGACGCGCTCGACGCCCGGGGCTGACGCCTGATTGTCTCTGCATCCTGAACAATAGCCCGCGAATCAGAGGATTGATTCGCGGGCGTTTTCTTGAATTTTGGTTGGCCCTTTTAGATCAAATACTTGGATTCTCGCCCCTCGCCATTTCGGGGGAGTTGAAAGTTGCGAATATTTTCGATTCTAGGGCACATGCTATGGTTGTATTAACCTTCCGTTAACCATTTTAAAGAGAGTCTGTACATGCGAAGTGACTGGATTTTGGACGTTCTTGTTGATCTGCGCAGGTTTGCGTTGTCGAACAATTTGCCCGCCCTGGCGGAACAGTTGGATGACACCGCAATTGTTGCGCTGAGCGAGATCGCCGCCCTTAGAGAAAGGACCAACGGCCAAGCGCATGGTGACCGAAACACAAATGGAACCGATAATGGAGCTGTTGGAGCAGGCTGACACGCTTGCGAAATTGCAGGCGGCCAGCGTCGCGTTGCGCGACACACTAAACGTAGATCACATCGCATATCATTGGGTGGATTCCGCCGGTGATCAATATGGCTGCGGGACCTATTCGACGGCCTGGCAGGCGCGATATCTTGAACAAAATTACCTGCGGATCGATCCGGTTATCATCGGCTGTTATCAACGCTTTCATCCGGTCGATTGGAAAAGACTGGATTGGTCAAGCAAGCCCGCGCGGGCTTTTTTGGCTGAATCGATTGAATATGGTCTTGGGAACCAAGGCTATTCCGTGCCCATTCGTGGCCCAAACGGTCAATTTGCCTTGTTTACGGTTAACCATTCTTGCACCGACGATGACTGGTTCGCCTTCACCGAAGCGCACCGCAGCATGCTGATCCTGATTGCACATTACCTGAACAAAAAGGCGTTGGAATTTGAGCCCAACAGAACGCCAGAACAATCCCAGTCGCTGAGCCCCAGAGAGATCGATGCGATGACATTGCTTGCCATTGGCTACAGCAGGGCGCAGGTGGCCAATACCTTGTCGATCTCGGAACATACGCTGCGGGTCTATATCGAAAGTGCGCGGTTCAAACTGGGCGCGATGAATACGACACATGCGGTTGCGCGGGCGCTAAGCCGGGGTTTGATCGTTGTCTGAGACGAGCACGTGTTGCGGATGATCCAAAAGCACCGCGCGGTGCTGATTGGTTGAATTAACAAGGACTACGTTAGCTCTGTTTCCATTCTTGTGATGGACGGAGGGCTTAACGTGTTACGATACCTTTATGGAAACGACCTGTGCCAACATCCGCGACTGGCACGCCAGATGTTTTGCGACCGGGCGGACCAATTCAAGGTGCGTCTGGGCTGGGATGTGACACTGGATCATGCGGGCGAAGAGCGCGATGAATATGATGCGCTGAACCCACTGTATGTCATCTGGGAACAGGCCGATGGTAGTCATGGCGGTTCAATGCGGTTCCTGCCCACCACAGGACCCGCAATGGTAAATGATCATTTTGGTCATCTGACGACGGGCCCCATCCAAAGCCCGCTGATTTGGGAATGTACGCGGTTTTGTCTGGCGCGTGGGGCTGACCCAAAGGTGGCCGCGGCCTTGATGTTGGGCGGTGGTGAAATCATGCAGGGATTTGGCATCAAGCATTTTGTCGGGGTCTTTGATGCGCGCATGGTGCGGATATACCGGATGATTGGATCGTCGCCTGAGGTGTTGGGCAGCCAGGGCGAGGGGCGCGAAAAGATATCGGTTGGCCTTTGGGCGTTTGACGCAGTCGCCCAAGCGCGTGTCGCCGCGCGCGCGGGCATATCGCCTGAACAATCTCGGTTCTGGTTCGATTACAGCTTTTCCAGCACATCGCTGGGAGGATGGGCCAGAACAGGGTAAAGTAATCAAACCCGTCTGGCCCCCGGCGCGCCCCTCACGTAGGGTCGCGCCATGAATATTCCTGCACTCACCTATTCCGACGATCAGGCCACAGCCTTTGACGCTGTAGCCGAGATGCTGCGTAGCGCCGGGATCGATCTTGAGGACAGCCTGCTGATGCCAAGCACCGGTGGCGCGGATCAGGTGATGGCCGTCACCGGCAAGGCCGGATCGGGCAAAACACTTTTGCTTGCAGAGCTTTACAAGGCGCTAAAGGGTGCCGGGGTTGAGATTGTTTCGGGTGATTACGAATCGCGTAAACGCAAAGACAAACGTTCGCTTGCGATCCTTGCGCCCACCAACAAAGCGGCATCGGTTTTGCGTCTGCACGGGGTCCCGGCCACAACCATTCACCGTATTCTTTATACGCCGGTCTATGACCCTGAATACGAACGGATCGCCGAATGGCTAGCCGGGTCCGGCGAGCGGCCCGAGATTGAGGGGCTGACCGAAATATCGTTAGACCGGGCGGCGGCATTTTATGCGGGCAACAAATCCATTCCCGGTGCCTTGGCTGCAGCGGGCCTGCGTGGGTCCGATTTCATCACCGGCTGGAAACGGCGCGAAGAGCCATTGGACATCGGATTTGTCGATGAATCGTCAATGTTGGATGATAAACAGTTCGAGGATCTGAAAGAGATTTTCCCGACCCTGCTGCTCTTTGGTGATCCTGCGCAGCTGGCTCCGGTTAATCAATCCGGGACGATGGTGTTTGAAAAACTACCCGAAAAGCGGGTGATGAACCTGAACCGGATATTCCGGCAGGACGCGGGCAATCCGATCCTTGATCTGGCACATGCGCTGGCGGACCCTGATCTGGGATTTGAGCAGTTCGAGCGGAAGATTGAGGATGCGTCGAAGAAGGATGACCGCGTCATCTGGGGCCAGCGGGTCGAGGTTGATCTGATGGCGCGCAGCCCGGTTTTGGTCTGGCGCAACGCGACGCGCATCCGCTTGATCAATGCGTTCCGGTCCGTGCATGGCGCGCCTGAGGATGCGCTGCTAGCGGGGGAGCCGCTGATTTGTGATGGCATCGAACTGCCTCTGAAGCACCGTAAGAAACGGTTGGACCTTGAGGCCAGAGGGCTGATCAAGGGCGCGCAGGTGATCTATCTGGGCGAGGGGCGCAAGCCGGGGTTCAGCCGTCTGCACGTGATGGGCGCGGAAGACCCGCAGGTGTCGGCGGCGTCGATCGTGAAAATCGAAAAGCCAGACGAAGAGGAACCTTTCATTCCCTTTGCCGCGCGCATGGGGGCCACCTTTTTGCATGGCTCCGCTGTGACCATTCACAAGGCGCAGGGCAGCCAGTGGGAAACCGTTCAGGTGTTTGCCCCGGATCTGTTTGCCGCCGCACGTATGGGGCGAATGGAGGCGGGTCAGCCCCTGTGGAAACGGCTGGCCTATGTCGCCATCACACGGGCGCAGGAGCGGCTGATCTGGGTGGTGCGCAATCGGCTTTCAAAGCCCAGCGGCCCGTTGCAGGTGGACGATCTGCGCGCGGCACCCGTGGCCCCCCTAACACTGGATGCCACAACGGAGGGTACGATATGAATTCCATCATCATTACTGGGGCAAGCTCTGGCATCGGGCGGGCCACTGCGGAATTGTTCCTGGAAAACAATTGGCGCGTTGGCCTGATCGCGCGGCGTGCTGAGATGCTGGAGGAAATGGCAACGGCGCACAGCCATGCCGTTGCCCTGCCAGCGGACGTGACAGATGCACAGGCGATGGCAGAAGCATTCAAAGCATTTGGGCAGGTGGACGTCCTGTTCAACAACGCGGGCATTTTTGGCCCGTCTGCGCCCATCGACGAGATCGTATTGGACGATTGGCAGCAGGTGCTGTCGGTCAACCTGCACGGCATGTTCATTGCGGCTCAGTTGGCGTTCAAACACATGCGTAAACAGGGCGGCGGGCGGATCATCAACAATGGATCACTGTCCGCCCATGCGCCGCGTCCGGGGTCGGTCTGCTATACCACAACCAAACATGCCATCACCGGCCTGACCAAATCGCTGTCGCTTGATGGGCGGCCATTTAACATCGCCTGTGGGCAGATCGACATAGGCAACGCCGAAAGCCAGATCGTCGCAGAATTGAAAAAACAGAACCCTCAGATGGACACGATGGATGTCAAACATGCTGCGGCTTCCGTCTTGCACATGGCGGCAATGCCGGCGCAGGCGAATGTTCAGTTCCTGACGGTGATGGCCACCAAAATGCCCTTTGTCGGGCGCGGCTGACTAGCGCCGGAAAATGCTAAAGATCGCGGAGGCACCCCAGCCAGCTGCAATCGCGATGGCCAGTGACATAAAGCCATAGATCAGTGCATTTTCACGAGACAATCTGAACAACCAGCGCTCAACGCCGACCTTTCGGACATAAATACTGGTTTCATATTTTGACACAACCTCGCCGCCGCGCGTTAGGAAAATCCGTGTCAGATAATCCCCTTCGGTCAGGGCGGCGGGCAGTTCGATGGCCGTCCGAAACAGCGTTTGTTCATCCACGCTAACGGTGCCTTCGTTCAACTGATACTGATTGGACTCTGATTTGATCCGGATCAGCGCGTTGGTAAAGTTCTTGGAGTCCAGGATGTTTTGCGGTGCCCCGACAGATCGGATGGCGCGTGGTATGGACACTTTGTATCGCAAATCTTCGGTGTTGGAGAGTGCAAGACCCAACAACGTGCTGGACGCCACCGCATAAAAACTCGGGGCGTGATCTACTTCAACGGCATCAGTATTGACCCAGATGCCAAACCGCTTTTCCTTGCGGCGAACAGTGATCGGCCTAGAGGGGCCCGCGACGGTGACAATCACCTGCAGGCGCGGATTGTCCTGGATCGCCTCTTCACGTTTCACAGCACCAAATATCAGGATCTCCGATCCGTCAAAATTGGTGTTGATCGACACCTGATCACTGCTTAGGCCAAGCACCACTTCTTCTGCCAGAGCAGGCAGCGCGCAGACCAGTACGAAGGCAAATGCAAGTGTGCGCATCAATGACCGCTCGCCGCGCCGAGCGAATAAAGCTCGACCGGTTCCAACAGCAATTCCAGTGCAAGTTTGCCGCAGACCAACAGCACCATAAGCGCCAAAAGGATGCGCAATTGTTCGGCCTTCATCTTGACGCCGATGCGGGTGCCGATTTGCGCGCCGATCACACCGCCGATGAGCAGCAACACAGCTAGGACAATATCGACGGTAAAGTTTGTGGTGGCATGCAGCATTGTGGTGAAGGCAGTCACGAATATGATCTGAAAGAGCGACGTCCCCACCACGACTTTGGTTGGCATGCCCAAAAGATAGATCATCGCGGGCACCATGATAAAGCCGCCGCCGACACCCATGATCGCAGCGAGGATACCGACCGCGACACCCACGATCAGAGGCGGAATGACCGAGATATAAAGACCCGAAACCCGGAACCGCATTTTGAAGGGCAGGCCATGGATCCAGTTGTGCTTTTTGCGCGCTGTCTTTTTGCCGGAGCGGGTCTTGCGGATCGCATTCAACGATTCGATAAACATCAACCCGCCGATAACGCCGAGAAAGATCACGTAACAAAGCTTGACCAGCAGATCGACCTGACCTTGGGCCTTGAGATAGTTGAACACCATCACACCCAAGGCGGCACCGATAAGACCCCCGATCAGCAGGACGGTGCCCATCCTCAAATCGACGGTCTTTCGCTTGAAATGCGCCAAAACCCCAGAAAATGAAGAGGCAACGATCTGGTTCGCCTCGGTGGCAACTGCGACCGCGGGAGGGATGCCGATAAAGAAAAGCAGTGGCGTCATCAAGAAACCACCGCCTACTCCGAACATGCCTGACAAGATGCCAACAAGCCCACCCAATCCCAACAAGAGGAATGCGTTAACCGAAACTTCGGCGATGGGCAGGTATATTTGCATGGCACCCATTAGCGCAGGTCTTGTATCTAAATCAACTGTCCTTGCTGCTTTGCAGCAAGGAGGACCGATATCATAGGTCAAACTGGCCTTATGATCAGACCTTATAATTTGACCTGATGGATCAGCGTTCTTTCACGTATGGCTCGCCACCCGCGCGGGGCGGAATGGCCTTGCCGCCGAACCCGGCCAAAATGATGACGGTCATCACATATGGCAGCGCCCCCAATAGCTGGCCCTGAACCTTGATGCCAACCATCGCTTCGATCACATCGGGACGCGTTTCCAACGCACCAAACAGCCCAAAGAGCAAGGTTGCGTACAGCGCATACCACGGCCGCCACTTGGAAAATATCAATGCGGCAAGCGCGATAAACCCGCGCCCTGCTGACATGTCTTTGACAAACCCAGCCTGCAAAGCCGTGCTGAGATAGGCCCCCGCGATGCCACAAAGCACGCCGCATATCGCCACCGCCGCATAGCGCAGACCGACCACGGAAACGCCAGCGGTGTCCACGGCTGCCGGGTTTTCGCCGACCGCGCGCAGGCGCAGCCCGAATCGCGTCCGATAAAGCAGCCACCATGACAAAGGCACCGCCGCAAAGGCGATGTAGACAAGGATCGAATGACCCGAAATCAGTTCCGCATAAAGCGGTCCGATAATCGGCACATCGGCTATAGCATCCGCACCGGGCAGGGTGATCGCCTCGAACCGGGCACCGCCCATCAACGATGGCGTGCGCCCGCCCTGGCTGAACCAGTCTTGCGCAATTAGCACAGTCATGCCCGCCGCCAGAAAGTTGATCGCCACGCCGGAAATCAGTTGGTTGCCGCGAAAGGTAATCGACGCGACACCATGCAGCGCGCTGAGCATCAGCGACGCCCCCATGCCCGCCGCCAGACCAATCCAGACGGAGCCAGAAAGCGATGCCACAGCAGCAGAGAAGAACGCCGCCGCCAGCATTTTGCCCTCAAGGCCAATGTCGAAAATTCCTGCACGTTCGCTGAACAGCCCCGCAAGACAGGCCAGAAGCAACGGCGTGGCAAGGCGGACAGTACTGTCGAGCAGTTGGATGAGCGTTGCGTAATCCATTACTTCACCGCCTTTGCCGTTTTGGATTTACGCAAGGCGAGAAATATGCGCTCAAGTGGCATCCGCACCATGTTGTCGAGCGCGCCTGTGAACAGGATCACAAGCGCTTGAATCACGACGATCAGTTCGCGGGGGATCGATGTCCAGAGCGCCAGCTCCGCACCCCCTTGGTAGAGAAAGCCAAACAAGATCGCGGAAATGAACACACCCAAAGGATGCGACCGCCCCATCAGCGCCACCGCGATGCCAATAAAACCAGCCCCTTCGGTGGAGTTCAGTACCAGCCTTTCGGCTTCACCCATCACGTTGTTGATCGCCATCATACCGGCCAAAGCACCTGAAATAATCATCGCGATCATGATGATCTTGAAGGGCGATATGCCCGCGTATTTGGCGGCAGATTCCGAATGACCATATGCGCGAATTTCGTATCCCAAACGGGTCCGCCAGATCAGCAGCCATAAAATGACGCAGGCTGCAATTGCGACCAGAAAGGACACGTTTGCGGGGGCGGATTTGGAAAAGGCGATGCCAAAAGGGGCCAGAATATCATGCAATGTCGGCAGGTTGGTCGCCTCGGGAAAACGCGCAGTGGCGGGATCCATGCTGCCTTTGGGGCGCATCATGTTAACGAGTACATAGTTGAGCAGCGCGGCGGCGATAAAGTTGAACATGATTGTGGTAATCACGATGTGGCTGCCGCGTTTGGCTTGCAACCACGCGGGGATCGCGGCCCAGAACGCCCCAAATAGCCCCGCCATCACAGCGGCCCCAATCAACGCCAATGACCAGTGGGGCCAAGGGATGTAAAGGCACGCAATCGCGACGCCAAGCCCGCCGAGCATCGCCTGACCTTCACCACCGATGTTGAAAAGCCGCGCGTGAAAGGCGATCGAAACAGCCAAGCCTGTAAAGATAAAGTTGGTCGCATAATAAAGCGTGTAGCCCCAGCCATAGGTAGAGCCGAGCGCGCCGGTGATCATCAGCTTGACGGCTGCCACCGGGTCTTCGCCGATGCCAAGAATGACAAGGGCAGACAGAATCGCCGCCAGCACAAGCGAGATCAGCGGGACAAGGACCACTTCGGCCCATTTTGGCATCACGTCCATCTCAGACCTCCTTTCTCGGGTCGCCGCTGACGTGGGCAAGGTTCGCCTCGACCTCGGCCACTGAATGCGGTTTGTCAGTGTCGATGATCCCGGCCATCAACAGGCCCAGCTCTTTTTCGTCGGTCTGGTCCGGGTCTCGCATCCCCATGATCCGGCCATCAAACATGACAGCGATGCGGTCGGACAGCGACAGGATTTCTTCAAGCTCAACGGACACCAGCAAGATCGCCTTGCCCTGATCGCGCAGGGCGACAATTTGTTGGTGAATGAATTCAATGGCACCAATGTCCACGCCGCGCGTTGGCTGGCCGATCAACAGCAGGTTCGGATTGCGTTCAATTTCGCGGGCCAAAACAATTTTCTGCTGATTGCCGCCCGAGAAATTTTTCGCTTCAAGCCTGGGATTTGGCGGGCGCACGTCAAATCGCTCCATTTTTTCAGCGGTATCTTCGCGAATGGCGTTGTTGTTCATCAACACGCCACTGCGATAGCTGGGATCATCGTGATAGCCAAAGGCGGTGTTTTCCCATGCGTGAAAATCCATGATCAGACCTTCGCGCTGACGATCCTCTGGCACATGGGCGATGCCGCGTGCACGCCGTGATTTGCCGTCAGAGTATTTGCCAGTCAAGTCAAGCTTTTGACCATTTACGCTGACCTCGCCGATGCCATCCTTATAACCGCCCAGCACTTCAAGCAGTTCTGACTGACCGTTCCCGGCGACCCCCGCGATGCCCAGAATCTCACCTGCGCGCACCTGCAAATCAATGCCGCGCAGGCGCTCGACACCCTTTTCATCAACCACCCGAAGGCCGCGCACATCCAACACGACCTCACCTGGGGTGCTTGGTTTTTTATCGACCCGCAATAGGACCTTACGTCCAACCATCAGCTCTGCCAGTTCGGCGGGCGATGTCTCGGTTGTCTTGACCGTTGCGGTCATTTCCCCACGGCGCATCACTGACACGGTGTCGGTGATCTCCATGATCTCGCGCAGTTTGTGGGTGATCAGAATGATGGTTTTGCCTTCAGAGCGGAGCCGGCCAAGAATGCGAAACAACTGATCCGCCTCGGCAGGCGTCAATACACCTGTCGGTTCATCCAGGATCAGAATATCCGCATGGCGGTAGAGCGCCTTGAGGATCTCGACCCGCTGCTGCATGCCCACACCGATGTCCTGAACAAGCGCATCCGGGTCGACGTTGAGCCCATAATCCTCGGCCAGTTCCACCAGCGATCGGCGCGCTTTGGCAAGCGAGGGTTTCAGTTTCCAGCCGTCTTCGGCACCCAGAATGATATTTTCCAGAACCGTAAAATTCTCAACCAGCTTGAAATGCTGGAACACCATGCCGATGCCTGCCGCAATTGCGGCCTGGCTATCGTGGATGTCGGTTTTTGTGCCGCTGATAAATATCTCGCCCTTGTCAGCTTTGTAGAATCCGTAAAGGATCGACATCAGGGTCGATTTGCCCGCACCGTTTTCACCGATGATCCCGTGGATCGTGCCGGGCATGACGCGGATCGAAATATTTTTGTTGGCCTGGACCGGCCCAAAGGCTTTCGAAATTCCTTTCAGCTCAATCGCGGGTGCAAGGGATGAGGCAGCCGTTTCCGGCTGCCCCGCTGTTTTTTCCGCTGTCACGCTTAGAAGTCCAGCGCAGGGCAGCTGTCGTCTGACATGTAATCATGCACGACCAGAGAGCCGTCCGCGATTTTCGCTGATGCTGCATCAACGGTCGTCAGCATCTCCGTGCTGACCAATTCGGCGTTGTTTTCATCCATCGCATAGCCGACGCCGCCATTGGCGATACCCATGACATTAAAGCCTTTTTCCATGCCGGGGCCGTCTTTCATGGCCTGATACACAGCATTGTCAACGCGCTTGAGCATGGATGTCAGAACTTTGCCCGGATGCAGGTGGTTTTGGTTGCTGTCGACGCCCACAGACAAAATGCCTTCGTCAGCGGCGGTTTGAAGAACCCCAACGCCGGTGCCACCAGCGGCGGCATAAACCACATCAGCGCCTTGGCTAATCTGTGCTTTTGTCAATTCGGAGCCTTTTACCGGGTCATTCCAGGCGGCAGGGGTGGTGCCGGTCATGTTGGCAATCACGGTTGCGTCCGCATTGACCGCTTTCACACCCTGTGCATAGCCGCAGGCGAATTTACGGATCAGCGGGATGTCCATGCCGCCGATAAAGCCAACTGTGCCGGATTTGGACGCCATCGCGGCCATCATGCCAACCAGATAGGAACCCTCGTGCTCGTTGAACACAACCGAACGCACGTTTGGCTGATCGACAACCATATCGATGATCGCGAAATCTGTTTCAGGATAGTCTGGTGCGACCTGGTTCAGGATGTCACCAAAGGCAAAGCCGGTCATGATGATCGGATTTGCGCCCGCTTCGGCAAAACGGCGCAGGGCCTGCTCACGCTGAGCCTCGGACTGCAATTCAATCTCGCGGAAAGTTTCACCGGTCTCTTCGGCCCAACGCTGCGCACCACCAAAGGCCGCTTCGTTAAACGATTTGTCAAACTTGCCACCAAGGTCAAAGATCAACGCAGGCTCTGCCAATGCGGCACCGGCGCTCAGTGCGACAGCGGCGGCAGCGCCCATAAATTTGGTCATAAGGGTCATAGGTATCTCCCAGGTTTCTATTTGGGGCGCGGCCAGCAACGGCTTTTGCCCGCGATCAAATGATCAGGTGCAAATTTGGTCGTAGTCGGGGGGGAGGGTCAACAGCTTTCTGACACCAAGGGCTGTTATTCTGTGCGCTGACCGAAGGTAAGGGCGCGCTGCATGATCAATGCGTCGGCGACAGAGCCGTCTTTGCGGGCGTAATAGGCCGGGCGGGTGGCGATGGTGGCAAAGCCCAGATCAAGATAAAGCGCGATCGCGGCTGTGTTGTCGGCCGCAACTTCGAGAAACGCGGTGTCTGCAGATTCTGTCGGCGCATCCAACCAGCGGCAGAGCAACCCGCGCGCGATGCCTATGCGCCTGTGACCGGGATCGACGGCCAACGTCAATAATTCGGTTTCGCCTGCCACCGAGCGGGTCAGGGCGAAACCAAAGGCATGCGTAAACGCCTGCACAAATGGGCTCTCCAACAGATCAGAAAATTCCGCCGTATTCCACGCGCGTTCCTGATCGAATGCGCGCGCATGCACCGCCGCCATCTCGTCCGCTGTCATGACAAAATCACGGGCGCGGGATCACGGCTCGGTGCCGCATCCGCAGGCCGCAGATAAAGCGGTGCCGGGCGCATTGTCTCGGTGAGGAAGCGGGTTGCCGCCAGCCTTGCGATTGCCTCAGCAACGGGGTGCACGGGGGGGTGCCCACCGGTCCCAATCAAGGGCCCATCAAAGGCAGGCAGTTCTGCTACCGGATATTGCCCAGGATCAGAAAGGTTCGGGTTCTCATAGCCTTGCAGGTAAACCATGTCGCGTCGTGCATCCACGGCGCAAGCACAAGGCCCCTGTGTTCCAAGGCGCAATGCGTCAAAGGCCGACACTCCAACCGCTGGCACCCCAAGACCAAGCGCGAGGCCGCGCGCCGCGGAGACAGAGATGCGAATGCCGGTGAAATTTCCGGGGCCAATGCCGACCCCGATGGCCGACAAATCTGAAACTTTAATATTCGCCTTGGCCATCAGCTCGCTACACAGCACCAACAAACGCTCTGCCTGACCTTTGGCCATGGGTTCCACCACGCTTTGCAGCACCTGATCACCCAACAGCAAAGCGGCCGCGCAATGCGCGGCCGATGTATCAAACGCCAAAACAAGTGGTGTGTCAGGCAACCGGGCGCACCTCGGTCACTTCCGGAATATAGTGGCGCAGCAGGTTCTCAATGCCCATTTTCAGGGTCAAGGTCGACGACGGACAGCCCGCACATGCGCCTTGCATATGCAGATAGACAACGCCCCGATCAAATCCATGAAAAGTGATGTCGCCGCCGTCCTGCGCGACCGCAGGGCGCACACGGCTGTCCAGCAACTCTTTGATCTGATTTACAATTTCACCGTCCTCGCCATCGTGCGCTGCATGGCCTGACGTGGCCTGATGATCGGCTGCCATCACCGACTGACCAGATTGGAAATGTTCCATGATGGCACCCAGCAATGCTGGTTTGATATGGTCCCAGTCAACTGTGTCGGCCTTAGTGATTGTCACAAAATCCGTCCCAAAGAACACCCCCGCGACGCCGTCTATGGCAAATAGGCGCGTGGCCAGCGGTGAACCGCCCGCGGCATCAGGGGTTGGGAAATCTGCTGTGCCAACCTCCAGCACTGCCTGTCCGGGAAGGAACTTGAGTGTTGCTGGGTTTGGTGTGGATTCGGTTTGAATAAACATGGCAGTTTCCTGTGCTTGGCGCAGCTTTGATATGCGCTTTGGGGATCGTGAAGTCAAGGTTTGGAACCATTCTAAATCGACCTGCCGCACGGTTCGCAACCCTGACGTAGGAATCACAAAGCCGTTCGAAAATGATTGCCCGGCGAACCGTCAGGTCAGGCGTTTGTCGTGCTATTGATTTACGTGATGGCCTCAAGCCGATCTTTGCTCAGGTCACCCGGCACAATCGTGATCGGGACTGGCAGGGTTCCGGCGCTGCGTGACAATTGCGTTACCAGTGGGCCGGGACCCTTCTTATTGTCAGCACTTGCGCCCAGCACCAGCACTCCAACATCTGGGTCCTCGATCACATATTTAATGATCTCGTCTGCGGCCACGCCTTCGCGTATCACCAGTTCTGGATCGACGTTTTGTTTGTCCCGCATCCATTTGGCAAACACTTCAAAATGCACTTCAATGCGTTCACGCGCTTCTTCACGCATGATGTCGCCGACACCGATCCAGTGGTTGAATTCATCCGGTGGAATGACCGACAAAACCGTTACACCGCCCCCGGTGTGCGCCGCGCGCAATGCCGCAAATCGCATCGCATTCAGACATTCGGTGCTGTCATCAAGGACAACGAGGAACTTACGCATGAGAGGTCTCCCTTTGGCCCCGGATCATGGCGTCAGAAGCTGCGTCGCGCAATCGCAAACTACGTCTGGACGGGTCATGAGCGGGTGACTGGACTGGCGCTTTTTTGGCTTAGCGCTCGGATGCGGCCCAATCCCAATACATCTCCCGGACCCGCCGGGTCACCGGATTTGCATTCGGTCCGATCTGATACTGGGTGTCATCAAAGGCTTTGACAGGGGTGACTTTCATCATGTTGCCAGACAAAAATACCTCGTCCGCGTCATGAAAATCATCAAAGGAAAGCACCGCCTCGTGCACTTTCATGCCATCTGCGGTCATGTTTTTCATATGGCGCGCACGGGTGATGCCAGCCAGAAATGTACCATTTGGGATCGGTGTGAACACCTCACCGTCTTTGACCATGAACACGTTGGCTGAAGCCGATTCCGCGACATTGCCCATCGCGTCGGCAACCAGCGCATTGCCAAAACCTTTGCTGCGTGCCTCAACCATCATCCGTGCGTTGTTGGGGTAAAGGCACCCGGCCTTGGCGTTGACCACGTTGTCTTCGAGCACGGGGCGGCGAAACCGGGTGCGGGTCAGGGTGGTCGCGGCCTCAGGCGGGGCCATTGGAATCTGTTCGAGCGATATGGCAAACCCTGTGGCCCCTTCACGCGGCACGATGCCCAGTTCGTCACCCGCCAAGGCCCAATACATCGGGCGAATATAGACGGCGGCGTCGCGCGGATAGCTGGCCAGCCCTTCGCGCACAATGGCCACCATATCGGCGGTCTGGACCGTTGGCGTGATCATCAAAGCGCGCGCAGAGCGGTCAATGCGTGCGCAATGCGCCTCAAGATCCGGGGACAACCCATTAAAAAGCCGCGCGCCGTCAAACACGGTGGTGCCCAGCCATGCACCATGATCTGCCGCCTTGATGATCGACATGTCGCCGTCATGCCAGGTGCCGTCGAAATAGGTTTTGATATTGGTGCCGGTGGCCATGTTCGGTTTCCTCTAAGGCTTGCTGCGGTAGATGCCTTCGGGCAGGTTGAGGGCGTCCGTCAACTCGCGCAACTGAGCGGGTGACAGGGTGATCTTTTTGATCTGATCGGTGCGCGGATCCCATTGCTCAAAGGTGATCTCGCTTGCAAAGGCATGCACAGTCACATCCTCTCGCAAAGGAGCGTCGCCTTCGTCAATCAAAGTGATCACTGTCGCGTCAAATTCGTGTTCGATGGTAAACATAATCTAAACCTGTTCTTTTCAGCGGATCATTGCAAGGATCGGATTCAAAGTGCTGTGATCGGGCTGGTCCTCGCGCGCGAGCGTGCTAAAACACATCCAGAGCAGGCGCAGCCCAGAGGAACAGAAATGAGAATAACCAAAGCCCTTGGAACAATTGCGGCGGTCGCCTTTTTGGCAGCCTGCGAAGTCACCACAGTTGGGCCGGGTCCTTCAGGCCCCGTTGGCCCGGCTGCCGCCCCGCAGCCAAGGACCGGAACGCTTTCCGCCTCGCAAGCGGCGCGCAGTTTCGTGAATGTCGTCAATACCCTTGAACCTGTGGCCGAACGCGAATGCCGCGCGCGCACCACTGGGGTGAACTGCAATTTCAACATCGTTGTCGATGACCGCCCCGGACAGCCCGCGAATGCGTTTCAGACCTTGGACAAACAGGGCCGCCCCATTGTTGCCTTTACGCTTGCCCTGATCGCGGAGGCGCGCAACGAGGACGAACTGGCGTTTGTGCTGGGTCATGAGACGGCGCATCACATTGCAGGCCACATCGGACGCCAGCAGCAGAACGCTGTTGCGGGCGCTGTTGTTGCGGGTGGTCTGGCCGTTTTGTTGGGCGGTGACAGCAGTGCCATTGAGGCCGCTCAGCGCACAGGTGCCCAGGTTGGTGCGCGCAGCTATTCCAAGAATTTTGAACTTGAGGCCGACGCGCTGGGCACGGTGATTACCAAGCGGGCGGGATATGACCCGGTGCGCGGCGCGCAGTTCTTTGCGCGCATCCCTGATCCGGGCGACAGATTTTTGGGAACGCATCCACCCAATGCATCGCGGCTCGATACCGTGCGCCGGACGGCTGCTGGTCTTTAGATCGGTTTCGGCGGTGGCTTGGTCAGATTGAGGGCGATGCCGATCAGGGGCTTCAAGACCCAAGAGATATGGATCAGCGCTGCGGCGAGATTGAAGCTGACGGTCAGACTGGTCAACTCGCGGATGGAAGCAGTAGGGTTGAGCGCTAAAAACTGCACAGAATGGCCACACAGCACCCGCGTGAATATTGGTCGCGTCAGGCAGATGTTAGGCGATCGCCTATGGCGAAAAACCTTGCCTAAGCGCACGTTCTTGGGTCACAGCGGGCTAAGGGGCAAATATGTCAGCGTTGACTAAGCTTGGTAATGTCCTATCTGACCGCGGGTCAAAATATGCGGTCTCGGGTGGACTCGTTCAGGACCGCGCAGGCGTTGATTCGGCGCTAAAGGCGCTGAAAAGAGACAAATCATACGCAAGAGCGACCCATAATACATGGGCGGTTTTGCTGTCAACATCCGGCGCGCTTAAGGGTGATGATGGCGAGGCGGGCGCTGGGATGGTGATTGTGCGCGTGCTCGAACGCGAGGGGCTGCATAATCATTTGATCATTGTGACGCGATGGTTTGGTGGCAAGCATTTAGGCGGGGATCGGTTTCGCCATGTTCAGACCTGCGTGCGGATGTATCTTGATCAGGTGGTCTGAACACTGAGGCTGATGGCCGAAAAAAAGCAGATTGAAGCGATCAGGACAAATACATGCCAGACCGCATTTTGATAGGGCATGCCGTCGCGTTTGTAGATGACCGTGCCGACAGAATAAGTCAGCCCGCCGATCCCAATCAATGCAACGGCCATGCCCGGCAACCTGTCCAACATGGGCCAGACCAACAGCACAGACAGCCATCCCATACCAAGATAAAGCGCCAGTGATCCGCGCGCGTCGGTACGCCAAAAGAACAGTTTTGCAATGGCCCCAAGCACCGCCAATATCCAGACAAGACCAAGGATACCATAAGCAAACCCGGTGCCAATGATCATGACAAGTGGGGTATAAGTTCCTGCTATCTTGAAATAAATTGCCGCATGGTCGATCCGGCCCAGCAGGGCGCGGGTCTGTTCAAAAGGCATCAGGTGATAGACCGCCGATGCGGCAAAAGCAAAGATCATGCAACCCGCATAGATCGCCGTGGCGACCGTAGTTGCGTCTGTGCCCGCAGCTTGCATCAGCAACAAAAAACTTGCCGGAATGGCAAAGGCCAATCCCGCGAAATGCACGGTACCATCGGCCAAAGTTTCAGCTGGGGACGTAGGGTAGGGCATGACCAGATGCTAGCACCAGATGATTAAGAGACCATGCATGACTTTGCGTCAGTATAACGTCGGTGCTGGGATCAGCGCGGTTTGTTGCCATCAATCCACCGCGACATCAGGGTTTTGTCGTGAAAACACTCGCGCGGCACGTCTCGGCGCTTGAGCCGGGCAATGCGTTCGGCAAAGGCGACCTGCTTGGACGACGGATAATTGTCGAACTTACCCTTGGGCGCTGGGGCTTTGTGCGCTTCGATCCATGCCGACAGCTTGGAACGGTCCTGTGTGATCCCCTGTGGCAGGGCCGTGTGGGATTTTGCGGCCAGAATACGGGCGTAAGCGATCTGTTTTTCCGTGGCGGCCAATGGCTGCGTCAGCGGCAGGTCATGCTGCACAGGTGTAGCCCCTTGGGCAGGGGTAAAGATGCCGGGAAACTGGGGTTGAAAGGACATTTCAGCATTCCTTGTTCTCATATTGTTAATATATAGAACATATAGGGAACATTTGCAAGAGGGAGGGTGAACCTGTTCTGCTCTATCTACCAGATGTGGGGTATGACGCGGCCACAGCAACTATATGAGCGGAAATTGGCTTAGGATTGCAGTTTCTAACGCTTCAATTTGCACACTGGCACAGACTTCGCCCAACTGCCCGCAGGACTGGGGTGCTTTGCGGGCAAACTTGCCATTTGATTTCTGGGTGCAAAGGTCCGCTGTGGGCGCTTTGCGGCGGCACCGCAAAACACCACAGGTTGTATGTTTTAATACGCTGTATTTGAATGTGTGGCAAGCTATCTGGGCAACTGCGGACAACCGACGTTTATCAAAGTTCGCCATCGCCAAAGAGCCGAGTAGGGACCCATTGATACTACCAGAAAAGTGACAATTATTTGCTGGCCACACCTGGGAAACTATAAAAGACTAATCCGTATGAACGGAATGAGGATAACAGCGTTATTGATTTTTTCCGTCGCTTTTGCGGCCACAAATTGTAATGCATTGGCTGGTGATGCGGGAGACGGCGAATGGGTCATGTACGTAGAGAAAGCGAATGGCGATCAATATTTTTATGACCCGTCTCGCGTGGAGCGGATCGATACCCTGCGTCACGTTTGGAGTGGGATTCGATACAAAACGTCCGTCATGGGTGCGTCCAGCTTCCTAAGCTTTTTGGAAATCAATTGTTCTGAGCAGACGCAAAAGATCTTGCAGAGTACTTTTTTTACAGATGCGCACTGGGAAAATGCCGCAATGAAAACGGACACCAAGCAAAAGCCGAAGAAAGAGATAGCGGTTGGATCTGCAACGGAACGCCTGGCTCAGATAGTGTGCAGCTGACAGATGGTTTGGTCGTCAGGTACTTTGAGCCAAGCGCATTGTCCGTCTGAACAACAAATGCCCGCGGTGTCTAAATACCGCGGGCACTTCATTTGAATGGTTATCTGCAGGTTCGAGGACTCACCTCATGCTTTCCGCCGTGACCTTGTAAATATCACCGTCATCCGTCGCGACGTATAGCGCGTTGTCGGGCCCCATGACCAAGCCACGGAACCTTGTCGAAAATCCAAGCGGCATGCGCGTGATCCCGTTGATGCCCAAACCATCGGGCGTGAGGCTAATCATGTCGATCCGCGACCCCGGAGGCGTGTCACCAAAGCCGATGCCCATGATACCGACCGCCAAACGCCCTTCGTAAATGCCCCAGTTGCTGCCTTTCAGGAAAGCTGCAGAACCGGTGCCTTGCGAGAAACCATTGTTGTTCCAGCTTGGTGGCATCAAGTCGTCGAAGCGCGTGTCGCTCATTGGGGTGTACGCAGCACGAACCGCAGGGTCCATACCTTCCAATTGATTTGGCTCGTACCCACAGTACTCATCGGGGCATTCGCCGCGACCCCCAGTGTTCTGCGCGGGATCCCAGCCGGCATTGCCGCCATTCACAAGGGCTGTGATCTCATCGTTGTGCCAAGGGCCGTGCTCAGCGGTGAACGCTTTACCGTCGCTTGGACGAAAATCGATTCCTTGAACATTCCTGTGTCCGTAGGTGTATATGCGCTTGTCAAAGCCTTCAGGCGGATTGTTCTCCGGGTGCGCATTCCCGTTCATATCGATCCGCAGAACTTTCCCACAGAGCAATGAGCCATCCTGTGGACAAATCCCGCGATGGCGGTCACCGCCAGCGACCCAAAGGTACCCTCCCGGCCCCACGCGGATCCGACCGCCATTGTGTGCACCGGGGCCTCCAAAGGGCTGATCTGACTCCAACGGCTTGTATTGAATGTCCGTAACGATATCCGTTCGATCAGATACGCTCGTGAGGTCATCGCTGACTTTGAACCTCATGACGATGTTGCCGTCGCATTTACCAAAGTTGGTCTCGCAACCATCGCCGTGATATTTGTTCGAGGTCGAATAGACGTAAAGGATCCGGTTATTGTCGAAGTGACGATCCGCGACGACGCCAAGCATACCAGCCTGTCCTTCGCAAAACAAATCGCTGCCACTATCGGCGTAGCCCGTACTGTCCCGCATTCCGTACAAGGCATGCACAGTTCCATCAGGGGTTCTTACCGACAGGCCCTTGCATTTTTCGGTGTAGAACATCGAGCCGTCTGAAAGAAACGCCATGTCCCAGGGATTCTCGAGTCCCGCAAGGACAATGGTTGGTGAAATCTTTGGAACGTCCATGCCTTCGTGATTATCTGCCTGGGCAGAAAGCGGCAGTCCAATTGTCAAAGCAGCAGCCGCTAGTTGAGAAACGAACTTACTTTTTAGCGTTTTCATGTCTTCCTCCCTAGAGATTAAATTTCCTCGCTCCTTACTCCGCGCCCTGCAAATACGCGGCTAAGTTGTCGATTTCTTCGTCGGTCAATGGCTTTGCCTTCATGATCATCAAGGCTGAGTTCGGGCCTTGCTTGAGACCTTCTCTGTACGCTTTTAGTTTTTCCGTCGTGTAGGAAATCGGATTACCAGAAATCTTGGGAAAGCTGGCAGCGCCCTTTCCGGCTTTTCCATGACAGGAAATGCACGTCTTCTTGTATTTGGTTTCTCCCAGCTCTTTGTCAGCGCCGAACCCTTGCTCCGGGACGGTCAATGCCAGGAAAAATGCGATTGCACAGGTAAGTTTATACAAAAATTCACCCCTCTTGTCATCCTTGGAGGCTGTCCCGCCGCAGGCTGTGCGATCTTGTCACATAGCTAAAGAGAGCAACAAGCCCCCGACGGTAATACCATTTTTGATTCTGTCAAACACATTCAATCTGTGCTCGGATAGGCCGCAGAAACTGTCTCATTCGTTGCGCCGAGAGCGGGTCACCCGGTCGTATTCGGTACTCTACATGATCGGAACCCCTTTTAGAGAAGTCTCGATCAGTGGCTCAGACAATAGGGCGAGGCGTGCGCAGCGAAGAGATGAATTAAGGTCCACTTGGCACACACACTTCGCCGCCATTCACGCACTTTGCAACATTTGTAGAACCGCGCCCCCGAAAGCGGCCGCTTCATAAATGCCGTAGCTTCAACCTTTTCACATTGATGACTCGGAGACCGGACGATTGGACGTCGGAAAGGGTCGTCAGATGAAGGTTCTGAACGACTGCAGAGAGCCCGGAGTTCCGAATTCTGCGCCCTGCAACAAGGCCTAAATTCCGTTTCGAAGTGGTCATTCGGAGACGTGCATTGCGTCTTTTCAGTGATGCGCTGGGCAGGTTAATTTTTATATTCAATAATTTAAGTGGTGTCGTGTGCACTATGTGTATGCCTCGAGATCGGCCTGTGTCGCGTCACGTGGATACTCTACGGTTCAAATTTTTATCGAATTGTGGGTCATTTCAGCGAAAAGCTCACTATTCCCCAAAGACCGTAAAAGGATGATTTCCTTTTTTTGAGATGTGTTTAAAAAACTTTGGGCAGGATATTACATTGGAGCTATCGGTGATGAGAAAGTCAGTTTTCGTTGACGCATAAGCTAGCGTATGTGAAGTCTGCGACAAAGTTTTCTCGAGGTGATGTAAGGGCAAGGGCCCTAAGACGTCGTTTCTTTGAGAGTGCTAAGTTCAGACGAACCAACGGCCCTAAAAGTCGAGATACCAAGCTGACCTAAAGCGCGGACCAATTCCAACTGTAATATTTCAAATGCCCGCTGAGCGCCTGCCTCACCACCTGCGCCAACGCCATAGGCGAACGCGCGGCCTGCAAACGCAAAGTCAGCCCCAAGGGCCTTTGCGCGCAGAACATCCGCGCCGCGCCGGATACCACTATCCAGGATAATGGTCATGCGGCCTGCGACGGCGTCGGCAATGGCGGGCAATGCTTCGATCGTGGGCGGGCCAAAGGCGACCTGACGCCCGCCATGGTTAGACACGACAATTCCGTCGCAGCCCAATTCGGCGCAGGCCACGGCATCTTTGGCATGCAAGATGCCTTTGACCAAAAGCCTGCCTTTCCAGCGTGCACGCAAGCGTTTGAGGTCTTCCCAGGTGAACCCCGGTGTAATCAGTGTTTTTTGCACATCCGCGTATGACGTCGCACTTTGCAAAAGGTCGGCATAGTTCGCCACGTTTGGCGTGCCATGTTTCAGGCTGGTCAGCGCCCAACGCGGGTTGGCCAAACATTGCAGGATCACTTCGGGCGTAAAACGGAAGGGCACGGCAAGCTGGTTGCGGATGTCGCGGTCGCGCTTGCCTGCGGCGGGGACATCGGCGGTGACCATCATCGTGGTATAGCCAGCCGCTTCGGCACGTCCGATCAGGCCTTCGGTCACTGTTGCATCGCTGGACACATACAACTGGAACCATCCATTGCCATCTGCGGCTTCGGCAAGCTGTTCCAGCGTGGTCGAAGAGGCGGAACTGGCCGTGTAGGGGATGTTTTGCGCCTTACACAGCCGTGCGAGCGTCAGGTCGGCACCTGGCCAGAAGGCGTTAAGCATACCGATGGGGGCCATGCCAAACGGCACATCAAAGGTTTGCCCGAATACGGTCGCGCTGGTGTCGATGTTGGACACGTCTACCATGTAGCGGGGCGTCAGCTCTACTTCTTCAAAAGCTTCTGTGTTGCGGCGCATATTGCGCTCATTTTCGGCACCGCCATCCACCAGATCAAACGCAAAGCGCGGGATGCGGCGTTTGGCGCGCAGCCGCAGATCATCAATTGAAGCCGCGCGGTCCAGTCCCATCAGATTGACCACCCACCATCAACGGCAAAGGACTGACCAGTGGTGAAGGCGGACAAGTCGCCCGCAAGGTAGCAGACCATTTCCGCGATTTCTTCGGGCTGGCCAAGCCGTCCCATCGGCTGGCGTTCCTTGAACGCGGCGAGGGCTTTGTCGAAGTCACCTGTTGCGGTCAGACGGTCATTCAAAGACGGGCTTTGTACGGTGCCGGGGCAGATTGCGTTGCACCGGATACCGTCCTTGACGAAGTCAGCCGCGATGGCCTTGGTCATGCCAATGATCGCGGCCTTTGACGCGCCATAAGCGAAGCGGCGCGGCGCGCCTTTTTCACTTGAGACGATAGAGGCGATGTTGATGATCGACCCGTTCTTATTGGCGAGCATTCCGGGCAGCACGGCCTTTGTGATGCGGTACATCGCCTTTGCGTTCAGATCGAATGCGCGGTCCCAGACATCTTCGTCGACATCAAGTATCGTGCCGTCATGCACCCATCCAGCGCAGTTCAGCAATATATCGACGGGTGCGACCGACGCGACAAGCGCTTTGACGGCCTCAGCGTCCAGCACGTCCAGCGCGTGGCCCGTGATGTTGGGTGATGTTCCCGCCAGATCGGCAACCAGATCGCCTTTCAGATCGGTGGCAATGACCTGTGCGCCCCGTGCGGCGAGCGCTTCGGCGCTGGCACGCCCGATGCCTGCACCCGCCGCAGTGATCAGAGCGGTTTTGCCTTTAAGTGATTGTTCCATAGTCTCTCTCCTAACGGGCGAGCCAGCCGCCATCGACGGTGACCACGCTTCCGTGGCAATAGTTGGCGGCGTCAGACGCAAGAAAAACCGCAGCACCTGCGATTTCTGAAGGTTCGGCAAAACGGCCCGCAGGAATACGTTCAAGCAGCGCCTTTGAGCGGCCCGGATCGTCGCGCAACGCTTGCGTGTTGTCTGTGGCAGTGTAGCCCGGTGCGATGCTGTTGACGTTAACACCGTGCGGTGCCCATTCGTTGCAAAGTGCCTTGGTCAGGCCGACCACCGCGTGTTTGCTGGAGACATAGGCCGGAACACGCAGGCCGCCTTGCGATGCGAGTACAGAGGAAACGATGATGATTTTGCCTGAGCCTTGGGCCACCATGCGCTTGCCCGCCGCCTGAGACAGCAACCACACGGATTCAAGGTTCACCGACAGCACGCGCCGCCAATCTTCAAGCGGCATGTCAGTGCTGTCTTCGCGGTGGATGATCCCGGCGTTATTTACCAGAATGTCCAGCCCCCCCAAGGCGTCGTTGGCAAAGCTTACCACGTCCTCGGCTGCGGCTTCATCCATGCCGGAGAAGTCAGCTTTCACGGCAGCACCTTTGACACCAAGTGCCTTGATCTTGGCAAGGGTGTCGTCAGGTTGATGGCTGCGATAGGTCAGCGCCACATCGGCCCCGGCGGCAGCAAGGCCGAGGGCAATGCCCTCGCCGATGCCGGTTGCGCCGCCGGTGACCAATGCCTTGCGACCGGTCAAATCGAACGGGTTGCCCATATCAGTACCGGTTCGCGATCGGCAGTTCTTCCGCTGGGAAAAGACTGATGACCTCGCAACCGTTTTCCGTCACCACGACTTCTTCCTCGATCCGTGCGGCTGAATAGCCGTCGGTCGCGGGGCAGTAGGTTTCCAGCGCAAAGACCATTCCGGTCTTGATCTCCATCGGGTGATCCATCGACACCGCGCGGCTGATGATGGGCCGTTCGTGCAATGCAAGGCCAAGACCATGACCGAATTGCAGTCCGAAAGCCTGATCTTCGCTCGCAAAGCCAAGCTCTTGGGCGGTTGGCCAAACCTCGGCCACCTTGTCGGTGGAAACGCCGGGTTTGATCATCGCGATCGACGCGTCGATCCACTCGCGCGCCTTCACATAGGCGTCGTTCTGTGACGGTGTCGCGCGGCCAACGTTGAACGTGCGGTAGTAACAGGTGCGATAGCCCTGGTAGGATTGCAGGATATCAAAGAAGGCCTGATCGCCTGGCCGGATCAGCCGGTCTGTAAAGTTATGCGGATGCGGGTTGCAACGTTCACCGGAGATGGCGTTGATCGCCTCGACGTCGTCTGACCCCATCTCGTAGAGCATCTTGTTGGACAGGGCGACGATATCGTTTTCGCGGATGCCGGGTTTCAGCTCTTCGTAGATCATGTGGTAGACGCCATCGACCATGGCGGCCGCCTGGGTCAAAAGCTGGATTTCATCCGTGTTTTTGATTTCGCGCGCCGCCAACATGATCTGCTGACCATCGACCACATTGAGGCCTTCCTGTTGCAATGCGTGGAACATTGCCGTCTCAGCATAATCCACGCCAACCGGCATATCGGCCATACCGGCATCGCGGATCAATCCGGCGATCTGTTTGGCGTACTTCTGCATCAATCCGAATTCCGGCGGTATGGTTCCTCGCATGCCAACAACGCCAGCAAGGCAGTGGCTGGGCTCCAGCCAGTCGGAGTGCCGTTTGTGGTGTTCTGCGGCTGATCCAAAATCCCAGACATAGGGGCTGTCGTCACCTGTCAGCAGACAGAAGCGGCACATCTTGTCGCGTTCCCATTCGCCGATCTTGGTGGCCGAAACGTAGCGGATATTGTTTACATCGAATAAAAGCAGCGTGCCCGCGTTCGAATTTATTAGAGACTGACGCGTTCGCGCAAGGCGGTAGCGACGCAGGCGGTCGTGGTCGATGCGGCGTTCAAAATCCACGGACATGTGACCATGGGCAGGCAACTTGTCGCGCCATTCCCAGTTGGGTTCAAGATCCATTGGGGTGAGCAAGTTTGGCATTAAGGCATTGCCTGGACGTTCTGACATTGAAGTCTCCTTCGGGGCGCTTGGCCCCATCCTGAATTACGGTTTTAAAAAGGGGGTCGGCGTTACTGGATGCACCAGCCGCCGTCGACATGGATCATCTGACCGGTCATGTAGTCGCTGTCGTCTGACGCGAGGAAGGACGCGGTGCCGACGATGTCTTTGGGGTATGACACGCGCTTGATCTGAAGCGCATCGCGCACGATGTCTTCGTAGGCCTGGCCTTCTTTTTCTTTGAAACCGATATCAACAAGGTCCTTATCGAGCTGTTCCCAAAGCGGGGTCACAACGACGCCAGGTGCATAGCCATTCACGGTGATGCCGTGCTCGGCCAGACCAATTGCGCCACAATGGGTCAGCGCAAGGCAGCCATATTTCGACGTGCAGTAGACCGTGACATCCACCAGCGGCTTGCGCGATGCGATTGAGCCGACGTTTATCAGTTTGTAGGGATGCCCCTCCATCGGACCCTGTTCGATCATCTGACGCGCGGTTTCCTGCATGCCCAGCCACATCGCCTTGGTGTTGACGTTCATGATCATGTCCCAGTTGTCTTCATCGATATCCATGAAGAACCGGGGTTTGTTCAGGCCAGCGTTGAAGACACCGATATTGATGGACCCGAAGGCTTTGACCGTTGCGGCCACGGCAGCGGCGTTGTCTTCGCGTTTGGTGACATCCATCTTGACCGCTATCGCCTTGCCATTGCCGGCTGCGTTGATCTCATCCGCGACGTTTTTCGCCATGTCGAGGTCCAGATCACCGATGCAGACGTTGGCACCCTGTTCGGCAAATGAGCGTGCGTTGGCCTCACCCATGCCGCGCGCAGCACCTGTGATGAGAATGTTTTTACCTTTGAGGCGGTTGGGGTCCATGGGTGTCTCCTCCTGACGTCATGATTATGGTGGGGGTGATAGGGTTGCGTCCGCTCTCTCTTGGGCGCGGCGCAATGCGTCTTGCGGGCTGATGATGCCGCGCAGCATGTCGTGAAATTCTTCTCCGCAAATCTGGATGACTTCGTTGATTTCGGGGATCGGCGGCCTTGGCCAGAACTGCAGTTCGTCGCGCCAGGACATCCCGTCGACCGCTTCAAATATCGGGGACAGACGCCGCACATCGGGGTCTGAGCCAACGGAATAGCGTGGGTTGGTACGGCTGCCGTTCTGAACATACAGCTTTTGTGCCGTGGGGGAGGTGAAGACCAGCAAGGCCTCGACCGCCGCTGCAACGCGTTCTTTTGGCAGGTTGGCCGGTATCCCCATCACATAGCCGCCAACAGGGGCGATGGGCACCCCGTTTGGGCCTGCGGGGTGCGGCAGGTATCCGGTTTGATCCTTGGCAGGCGACGCGTCATCAAGTTCGAAATAGGGGGCAAGCAGCGTGTACCCGTACGCCATCGCGATCCGCCCTGCGGCATAGGGGCGAATGCGTTCATACCATGACATCGACAGAATATCGGGCGGCGAATACTTGAGCAGCTCGCTGAGGAACTCCGCCGCTTGCAGACCCGCTGGCGTGTCAATGGTGAAGCGGTATTTGCGGTTCGCAAGATGCTGCGTTTCATAACCGCCTGCATTCGGCGTCAAGTCCAGGATGGGTTGCCCGAAATCTGCCAGTGTCATCAGAACTGTGTGACCCAATGCTGTCCCGCGCGCAGCATTCCAAGCAATGCCATGCAGTCCATGCTGCGGATCGTGTAGCGCCTTCGCGGCATTCAGAAGCTCTTGCGTGGTTGTGGGTGGCTCAATGCCTGCCTGCGCAAAAAGATCTTTGCGGTAGAACAGCAGTTCCGGGGTCGTTTGCGCCGGGATTCCGTATGCGCGACCACCCCAATGGGCGGCTTGCCAGCCGGCCGTATGAAAATCCGACGGGTCAATACGGGCAATATCCATAACCTCATCAAGGGGCATCAAGACGTTCTTTTCAGCGAACCCGCCGACCCATGGCAGATCAACGGCGATGATGTCGTAAATGCTCGACTTGCGGCTTGCGTTGCGCATCGTTTCTTCGCGCAGGCGATCAATAGAAAAGGCGCGTTGATGAATTTGCGTGCCGATCGTCTGTTCAAACTGGCGTTTGAGGTTGTCCATCACCATGAAGGTCGGATCGCCATGCACCAGAACACGCAGCCCCCCCGCCAACTTGAGCGGCTCGGCAAGGACCTTCATCGGAGGGATCGATTTCGCGCTCAGGTACGATCCGCCAAAATAGTAGTCTGAGGTTTCTGCTGCTGCGGCCCCGCCAAATTGCGAACTTGCAAGGCGGTGTACGCGGCTGGTTAGCTGTGTCCATTGATCCAACAATTGAACGCTCGGATGTAGAGAAAAGCTTTTTCCTGTAACGGTGCGCGGTCGCTGATCAATCAGTCCGGCCTCCTGCATGCCCTTTATGCGGCGATTGGCCGTTGCGTAGGGCGCGCGGCTGGCACCAATCAGGGATGTCATCGTGGTGAGCCGTCCTTCCAGATGACCACGGATCAGATGCATCGTGATGCGCAGGTTCGGTGTCGATGCAAACAGCTCAGACGAGTTTTCCAGCTCATCGCCGAGATCTTCCATAAAGGAAAGAACGGTCAACATGTTGGCCTTTGCCTGAGGTGGCATGAGCTGATTGAAATTCTCCCCCCTCATGACATTCATACCCTCTGCCGCTGCCTTCCAATTATTGTAGCGATGACGCGACTGGCCTCGACCACGTGGTTTGTCCGTTTCGGATGATTTTGGAATCGTCACAAGTCGCACCTCATATTGATGTCGGAGTAACCTCCAAATGTATCGCAAAAATATCCAAAATGGATATAAGAATATCCAAATCGAATATTATTCTGGAGGTTATGCTGGTGGGCGCACGGCAAGGTGAGGGTGATCATATCGGTATGCCGAATGGTGATTCCCCCCTTGGGAGAGTGGGGACCAGACAAAAAAGTCTAATAAGTTCTTGGAGGAGCTCACTATGAAACTACGCACAATTCTGACTACAACTGCCGCGACGACAGCACTGACCGTGGCAGGGGCGGCCTACGCAGACGGCCACAGCCCGATGCGCATCGGCATCACGCAGAACAACGTCGGCGTCGACAGCTACCAGACAACATATGAAAAAGCATTCATCGCCGCAGCCGAAGCGAACGATAAGGTCGAAGTCGTCGTTCTGGACGCCGGTGGCGATGTCGCCCGCCAAATCGCCCAGATGGAAGACCTGATCCAGCAGGAAGTCGATGCCATCATCATCTGGCCAACAAACGGTGAAGCGGTGATCCCTGCGGTGCGCAAGGCGCATTCTGCTGACATTCCGGTTGTTGTAACCAACTCCAACATCGCCGAAGCTGGTTTCCCATTCGTCGCGACGTTCTCTGGCCCTGATAACATCACACAAGGCTCACGCTCTGCCGAAATCATGTGCGATCGCTTCAAGGCATTGGGTATCGAGAACGAGGCCAAGGTTGTCCACATCACTGGCCAGCCGGGCTACACGACCGCCATTGAGCGCGCGAAGGGCTTCAACGACCGTCTGCCCGAAGTCTGCCCAAATGTAGTGCAGATCGACGAGCAGCCCGGTGACTGGAACCGCGAAAAGTCGCAGCAAGTCATGGAGGCCTTCCTCGTCAAGTATGACGACATCGACGGCGTCTATGCTGGCGATGACAACATGGGTGTTGGCGCAATGAACGCCGCGGTGGCTGCTGGACGTGAGGGCATCACTTTCGTCGGTGCAACCAACTTTGCAGTTGGCTATGAGGCAATGGCCGCAGGCACATACTGGGGTTCGATCTACCAGTCGCCTGTTGATGACGCAGAAGCCGCGCTGAAGTCCGCGATTGATCTGCTTAACGGCGAAGAGCTGCCTTTCCTGAACTACTTCGATACACCGAAGATTACTCAGGACAACATGGGCGAGTTCACAAAACCCGTGTTCTAAACATCTCCCGTGTTGCGGGGCGCTTCGGCGCCCCGTTTCAATTCTACACTCAATATAGTTTTACGGGGGTAGCGTCATGGGGCGTGTGACTGGGCGGTCTTGTATTGTGACAGGTGCGGCGCAAGGTATCGGGCGCGCAATTGCCGAGGCATTGCTGGATGAAGGCGCTGACGTATGTTTTGCGGACATCAATGGCGATAAGGTCGCGCAAGTTGCGGATGCAAATGCTGAAAGAGCAATCCAGTATGGCGGCAAGGCCACCCACGCCCCGGTCGATGTAACGGATCGTGCATCGGTCAAAGCGATGATCGCGCATGCGGTCCAGATCTTTGGCAAGTTGGACGTAAAATTCAATAATGCCGGCGTGAACCGCCCGATGAATTTTCTTGAGGTGACTGAAGATAACTGGAATTTTATCATGGGGGTTAACGGCCTGGGCTGCATGATCGGTATGCAGGAAGCGGCCCATCAGATGATCGCCCAAGGCACCGGGGGCAAGATCATCAATACGGCCTCGATCGCGAGCCGTCAGGGATTTGATAATGTTGCCCCGTATTGTGCCAGCAAGTTCGCCGTCGTGGCGCTGACCCAATCGGGCGCGCGCGATCTGGCAAAGCACAACATCACCGTCACAGGCTTTGCGCCTGGTGTGGTAGCCACGGAAATGTGGGAACAGGTTGATCAGGACCTGATGAAGATTGGTGCCGCAGACCGACCCGGACAGGCGATGGAGGAGTTTTCATCAGAAATCCTGCGCGGGCGCGTTGCCAGTACGGAAGATATTACCGGAACGACGACCTATCTGGCGTCGAAGGATAGCGATTACATGACCGGACAAATCGTCATGATCGACGGTGGGATGACCTTGGTCTGATAGAGAGGCCAGAAATGGCCGGGCCGAGGCCTTTGGGAGGGAAACATGGCGAGCATGTCAAAAGCAGACATTGGGCGATTTCTAGCACGGCAGGGCATTTTGATTGCTTTTGCGGTTTTCATCATCGGGTTCACGTTGGCCAACGAACGATTTCTAAGTCCCGACAATGTGATGGGCGTGATACGGTCTTCTGCCATTCTGGGGGTCATGGCGCTTGGCGTGACATTCGTTGTCATCAGCGGCAACCTCGACTTGTCGGTCGGTTCAATGATGTCGTTCTCGACGATTGTGGTGCTGGATCTGCATGACAAGATCGGCCCCGCACTTGCCATTCCCGCCATGTTTGCAATGACCCTGTGTCTGGGGGCGTTCATCGGGTTTCTGGTAGGTTATCTCAAGCTGAACTCTCTGATTGTAACCTTGGGCATGTTGTCGGCAATTCATGGTCTGACGCTGACCTATTCGGGTGGTCAGAACATGGACATCGTTGACAAGGAAGGCACCTGGTTTGGCGTTTTTGGACAAGGGTCTGCACTTGGGATTCCAGTGCCTATTCTCATTTTTGTGGCTTTGGCTGCGCTTTTGGGGATCATATTGGCAAAAACGCCCTTTGGTCGCAAAGTCTACGCGGTCGGTGGCAACGGAACTGCCGCGACCTTTTCGGGGATCAAACGGGCGCGCGTGGTTTTCCTGTGCTATGTGATGTCCGCGTTTTGTGTGGCCGTTGCTGGTCTCATTCAGGCAAGCCGCTCTTTGGGGTCGCAAAACACCGTTGGCCAAGGGCTTGAACTTGACGTTCTTGCAGCTGTGATCCTGGGCGGCGCGTCCTTGCTCGGCGGGTCGGGCACAATCTTCAAAACTGTGATCGGCGTACTGATCCTTGGATTCATCCAGAACGGGCTGCTGCTGGTCGGGCTTCAGTTCTATGTCCAGTTCGTCGTGACATGGGTCATCATCATTCTTGCGGTCTGGCTCGATATTGCGGCCAAACGCGGCAAGCTGTGGTCAAAAATCGCGTAGGGGAGCGGAAAAATGGAAGCTGGAAAACTGTCCAAATTTCTCAAGAACGGCGCGATCTGGGGCTTTATTTTACTTGAGCTGATCTTCTTCAGCGTTGCGGGCGAATTCTTTTCGTTGTCAGACAAGGCGTTCATGGACGCCGACAACATGCTGCTGCTGCTCAAGCAATCGGCCCCCATCGGCATTATCGCCATGGGCATGACGATCATCATGGTGAACGGGAATATCGACCTGAGCGTCGGAGCTATCTTTGCGCTGTCGGCGGTCATTCTGCTCGACAGTATGACGTGGGACGTCTTTGCCGGTCTGGGCGATTGGGTCATCCCAGTGTCGTGGGGGCTGGCATTGCTGACGGGTGTCGTCTTGGGTGCGATCAACGGGTTGATCGTCTGGAAAACGGGCGTTGATGCGTTCATCGTAACGCTGGGTTCCATGTTGGGTTTTCGCGGATTGGTTTTCATGTACAATGGCGAAAACCCTACTTCGAGCCTGAACTGGACCCTGGTAGATCTTGCCGAGGCGCAATTTCTGGGACTGCACACGGCAACTTGGTTTCTTGCTGTTGTAACGCTCGTGATCTGGTACGTGATGACGCGCACAGTGCATGGGCGCAACGCTTATGCCATCGGAGACAACCGCGAGGCGGCAGTGAACGCCGGTATCAAGGTCGGGCCGCACATGTTGATCAATTTCATGATCATAGGCTTTCTGGCGGCCTTGTCAGCGGTGGTTTTCTATTCTGAATCTGGTTCGGTCAATCCAAACGATGGCCAACTTTATGAGCTTTGGGTCATCACGGCCGTGGTTCTTGGTGGAACCAAATTGACGGGTGGGGCTGGGTCGATCATCTCAACGTTGGGCGGAGTTCTGGCCATCCAATTGCTGCGCAAGGGTTTGGGCCACATTGGTGCAGATACATCGACCGTCAATCTTGTCATCGGCCTGATCCTGATCGCCGTCCTGTTCCTTGACCGCCAGTTGAACACCAAGGGCAAAGAGGAGTTGAAGATATGACCGAACAAACACCTGCCCTGCGCCTTGAAGGGATCGTCAAAACCTTCCCCGGTGTCCGCGCGCTCGATGGCGTTTCATTTTCGGTGATGCCGGGCGAAGTCCACGCGCTGATGGGTGAAAACGGTGCCGGGAAATCGACCTTGATGAAGGTCCTGGGCGGTATCTACCAGCCCGAAGAGGGCCAAATCATTGTTGAGGAAGTGCCAACTGTCATGACCTCGCCCTTGCAGGCTAAATCCAAGGGGATTGTGTTTATTCACCAGGAACTGAGCCTCGCGGAAGAGCTGACCGTCGCAGAAAATATCTATCTGGGTGAGTTGCCGCGCCGCTCTTTCGGGCGGGTCGATTGGGCCACGCTTTATGCGCAAACCGATGCGATACTTGAAAAGCTGAAGGTGGGGTTCAACGCTAAAACCATAGTTGGTCATCTGTCCATCGCCAACCAGCAGATGGTCGAAATCGCCCGCGCGCTTACCGTGGACGCAAAGGCGGTTATTTTTGACGAACCTACGGCCTCCCTGACCGACGCCGAAAAGGTCGTTTTGTTCGATGTCATTTCCGACCTGCAAAGTCAGGGTGTGGGGATCATCTATATCTCTCACCGGATGGAAGAGATTTTCAAAATCACCGACCGGATCAGCGTTCTGCGGGACGGGTCGTATCGCGGCACGCTGGAAACCCGCGCCACAAACGAAGAAGAGATCACGCAATTGATGATCGGCCGCGCGCTCGATCTGTCGCGTAATACAAGCCATCACGAGCTGGGTGATATCGCCCTTGAAGTGCGTGGCCTGTCCTGCGGAGACTTGTTCAATGACGTCAGTTTTGAGGTCCGCCGTGGTGAGGTCTTGGGGTTTTACGGTCTGGTCGGGGCAGGGCGCACCGAGATCGCAGAGACCTTGTTTGGCTTGCGGGACCCCAGTGCCGGCACTATTCTGCTTGACGGCAAAGAGGTGCGCATCTCCTCCCCCGCCGATGCAATCAGCAAGGGCATTTCTCTGGTGCCGGAAGATCGCAAGGGCCAAGGCCTCGTGTTGGGTATGAATTGCCGTGACAACATGACCCTGCCGCAGGTGGGCGATCTGTCATCCGGTCCCTTTGTCGCCACCGGCGCCGAGACAAAGATTTTCGACAAATACAAAAACAAGCTCGACATTCGCACGCCGGGATGGAAGCAGACGGTGGGCAACCTGTCTGGCGGCAACCAGCAGAAGATCGTCATTGGCAAATGGCTGTCGATGCATCCCAAAGTGCTGATCGTGGATGAACCGACGCGCGGCATCGACGTGGGATCAAAGTCCGAAATTCACAACCTGATCCGCGAATTGGCGGCGCAGGGCTACGCTGTCATCGTGGTGAGTTCCGAGATGCCGGAGGTGCTGCATGTCAGCGACCGGATCGTCGCGATGTTCTCTGGCAAGGTGATGCGGACGTTTACGTCGGAAGAGGTCACCGAGGAGAGCCTTATTCAGGCGATTTCAGGGATCATTGCTAACGATAAGGTCGCCTGAGATGCGCATTGGCTTTGCTGGTTTGGGCAGGATGGGCGCACTCATGGCCCGCAACCTGATCGCAGCCGGTAATGAGGTGTTTGTCTGGAACCGTACCGAGCAAGCGGCCATAGATTTTGCTGTGAACGAAGGTTGTATAGCCGTGCCGACCCCTTCCGATCTGATGGCGCAAGTGCAGTTCGTGGTCACCATGTTGGCCGATGACAGGGCATCTGAAGCTGTGCATCTTGGCAAAAACGGATTGTTTGCCTCGGCACGCAGCGCGACCTTAGTAGAAATGGGCACGATGAGCCCTGACCATATCGCCGAATTAGTTGCAAAAGCTCCGAAAGGTATCCGGGTGATCGATGCACCCGTTTCCGGCGCGACGCAAGCCGCTGCTCATGCAGACCTGCTCATCATGGCCGGATGCCATAACGAGGACGCAGATCTTGCGGTCATATTCGATGCGGTAGGTCGCGAGACCATCTATCTCGGTCAGTCCGGGTCGGGTGCAGTGATGAAGCTGGTGGTGAATTCACTGATCCACGGGATCAATCAGACCCTTGCCGAAGCAATGACCTTGGCCGAAGCATCTGGCATCACGTCCGAGGTCGCGTTCGATGTGATCGAAGCCTCCGCCGCCTGTGCGCCAATGCTTAGATACCGACGTCCGCTGTATCTGAACGAAGCGGACCACGATGTGACTTTCACGGTGGCACTGGCCCGCAAAGATATGGAAGTGACGGCACAACTTGCAAATCGGCTTGGCTCTGCGATGCCGCAAGGCCGGACCACCTTGGCCAAATTGATCGAGGCGGAAAAGGCAGGGTATGGTGCCCGCGACATGGCGTCGATGTTGAGCTTCATGCGAAAGGACACATGATGAAAGCGGCGCTATTCGTTGGCGGATGGGAAGGCCACACGCCGACCCAATTTGCGGATTGGTACAAAGACTTGCTGGAAGCCAACGGTTTTGAGGTTGATGTTTATAACACGCTGGAACCCCTCGCGCAGCCCGAACGCTTGGCGGATGTCGATTTGATCACGCCGATCTGGTCTTCTGCGCGCTCAGGTCACCAGGAAGAATTCGGCAACATGACCAAACCGCAAGAAGACGGTTTGTTAAAGCTGATCGCTGACGGGTGTGGGATTGCAGGATGGCACGGTCACATGGGGGACGCGTTCCGCGACCGCCCGACCTATCACTTTCTGATTGGTGGCCAGTTTGTGGCGCATCCGCCCGGATGGCCTGACAACCTGCAGCCGCGTGAAGACTACGTCGATTATGACGTGACGATCTGCAAACCAGAAGATCCGATTGTGCAAGGCATCAAGAGCTTCCGCCTGAAAACCGAGCAATACTATATGCTCGTCGATCCATCCAACGACGTCCTGGCGACCACGACATTTTCGGGCGACCATCTTTGGTGGATCGAGGGCACCGTGATCCCCGTTGTCTGGAAACGCCGCTGGGACAAGGGCCGCGTGTTCTATTGTTCAATCGGTCACGAACTGGACGACCTGAAGGTGCCGCAAGTCACGGAGATCATCCGCCGCGGGGCGCTGTGGGCGGCGCGTGGTGCAGCCTGAAGAAACCGAATCTACTTAATAGGAAATAGGAAACGACATGAGACTTCTCCGCTATGGCGCACCCGGCGCAGAAAAACCCGGACTTTTGGATGCATCAGGCCGTGTGCGCGATTTGTCAGGCATCGTGCCGGACATTTCTGGTGATACATTGCGCCCCGCTGGCCTGAAGGCCCTGCAGGCACTTGATCCGGAAACGCTGCCACTTGTCGAAGGCACGCCACAGGACGATCTGCGCCTTGGCGCTTGTGTAGGGAATATCGGCAAATTCGTCTGCATCGGACTGAACTATGCCGACCACGCCGAAGAGGCAGGCATGCCAATTCCCGAAGAGCCCATTATCTTCAACAAATGGACCTCTGCGGTGGTCGGCCCGAATGATGACATTCAAGTCCCGCGCGGTTCGGTTAAAACGGATTGGGAGGTTGAACTCGGCGTCGTGATCGGCGAACCGGGGTCCTATATCGACGAGGCCAATGCGATGGATCATGTCGCTGGTTTTTGCGTTATCAACGACGTGTCAGAACGTGATTTTCAGCTCAACCGTGCAGGCACGTGGGACAAGGGCAAAGGGTGCGACACCTTTGGGCCGACAGGCCCGTGGCTTGTGACACTCGATGAGATCGCAGACATGGACAACATGGACATGTGGCTGGATGTGGATGGCAAGCGGATGCAAACCGGATCAACTTCGACACTGATCTTCAAGATCCCACACCTCGTTTCCTATTGCAGCCAGTTTATGAGCCTTCAGGCGGGCGATGTGATTTCGACCGGAACACCTCCCGGTGTGGGCATGGGGCAGTCCCCGCAGCAATACCTGCATGGCGGAGAGGTTGTGACCTTGGGAATTGCCGGTTTGGGCGAGCAGAAATCAAAGGTTTTGCCAGCCTGATAGGACACCAAAAGCCCCGGCCTATTAAGTCGGGGCCATTTTACCTGCATTCGCGTTTTGCGCGATCTCTTTGGCTTGATCGCGCAGGACAAATTTCTGGATCTTGCCGGTGGAGGTGCGCGGGATTGGCATGAACACGAAATGTCCAGGCACTTTGTAGGGCGCAAGCTGGTCCTTGCACCAAGCGCGTAATGTGGCGGCATCGACAGTTTCACCGGTGGCCAATTCCACAAAGGCACAGGGCGTTTCGCCCCATTTTTCGTGGGGCATAGCCACCACGGCGACGATCTCGACAGCGGGATGACGATAGAGCGCTTCTTCCACCTCAATGGAAGAAATATTTTCGCCGCCCGAAATGATGATGTCCTTGGAGCGGTCCTTGAGCTGAATATAGCCGTCGGGATGCCGCACGCCAAGATCGCCGGAATGGAACCAGCCGCCAGCAAAGGCCTCTTGCGTGGCTTTCGGGTTGCGGAAATAACCCTTCATCACGACGTTGCCGCGAAACATCACCTCGCCCATGGTTTTCCCGTCGCGCTGAACGGGCAGCATGGTTTCGGGGTCCAGCACGTCCAATCCCTCAAGCGGCAGATACCGCACGCCTTGCCGCGACTTCAGCGTGGCCTGCTCGGCGGGCGGCAGGTCAGACCAGTCCTGATGCCAGTCATTCACCACGGCAGGACCGTAGGTTTCCGTCAGCCCATACAAATGCGTCACATCAAAGCCTGCGGTTTTCATATCGGCCAGCAGTTTTTCCGGTGGCGGGGCGGCTGCGGTGAAGAATTGAACGGTTTGCTCGAGCACGCGTTTTTCTGTTTCGGTGGCCGAAATCATTAGTGACATCACGATCGGCGCGCCGCACAGGTGAGTGACGCCCTCGTCAGCCAAAGCGGTCCAGATCGGCTCTGCCCGCACCTGACGCAGGCAGACATGGGTCCCGATGATCGCTGACAGGGTCCACGGGAAACACCATCCGTTGCAGTGAAACATCGGCAGCGTCCACAAAAATACCGCATGTTTCGCCATTGATGTCGTCAGCGCATTGCCCTGCGCCAACAGATAGGCACCCCGGTGGTGTGAAACGACGCCCTTTGGATCGCCCGTCGTTCCCGAGGTGTAGTTGATCGAAATCGCGTCCCATTCGTCCAGCGGCATCAGCCAGTCAAATTCAGGGTCGCCGGTCGATAAAAAGGCCTCGTAGTCCTGCGCATCTGTCGCAGTTGCGGGCTCACAGAATTCAGCATCGTCGTATTGGATAACCAGTGGTGTCACCGTGGCCAACGCCAGCGCGCCGCGCATCAATGGCATGAATTCGCGGTCTACGATAACGATTTTGGACATGGCATGGTCCAGTTGAAAGGCAATCACCGACTCATCGAGGCGGGTGTTTACGGAATGCAGTACACCGCCGCACATGGGAACACCGTAGTGGCATTCCAGCATCGCAGGCGTATTGGCGAGCAAGGCCGACACCGTGTCGCCGCGCCCGATGCCATGCTGTGTCAAAGCTGAGGCCAACTGACGTGACCGCGCATAAAACGCGGCATAATTGCGCCGCAAAGCACCATGCACGATCGCTGTGTGATCAGGAAAGACTGAGGCTGCGCGTTCCAAAAATGTCAGCGGCGTCAACGGATGATGGTTTGCAGGATTGCGGTCCAGATCGGTATTGTATGGGTTCGTGGTCATGGCTCAGGCGTCCTGCCATTGGGGTGTGCGCTTTTCGATGAACGCACCGATGCCTTCTTCGGCGTCTTGCGCCAGCATGTTGTCGACCATCACACCAGAGGCGTAATCGTAGGCGTTTGACAGCGTCATTTCGCGTTGCGCGTAATAGGCGCGTTTGCCTGTTGCCAGCGTCATGCTGGATTTCGACGCAATCTTGCGCGCCATCTCCATCGTTGTCTCTTGCAACGCCTCGGGTGCCACGACACGGTTCACAAGACCGATCTCGGCGGCCCGTGCGGCCGACGTCATGTCACCCGTCAGCAGCATCTCCATCGCGTGTTTGTCCGCCACATTGCGCGACAGCGCCACCATCGGAGTGGAACAGAACAACCCGATGTGCACGCCCGGTGTGCTGAACTGCGCCGTGTCCGCCGCAATGGCCAGATCACAGCTTGCGACCAGTTGGCAGCCAGCGGCCGTGGCCACGCCAGTGACTTCGGCAATGACGGGTTTGGGGCAATTCACGATGCCCTGCATCACGCCCGCGCACATCGCCATGACATGTGCAAAATAGGCTTTGCCACCATCCTCATTCGAACGCTCCGCGGTCATTTCCTTGAGGTCGTGGCCTGCACAAAACGCAGGGCCTTTGGCCGCCAGAACAATGACACTCACCTTTGGGTCGGCCCCTGCGTTTGCAAACGCAGCACGCAGTTTCCCCAGCATCGCCTCGGACAAGGCATTGCGCCGCGGCACGTCGTTCAGGGTCAGGCGCAGTATGCCGTTTTCGTCCAGATCGCGCAGCAGGATGTCAGATGGGGTCACAGGGCTATTCCTTTTGCGGGTTAAAGAATGTTGATTTCGACACTGTCGGCCAAGGTGTTCGCGATAAAGCAGTAGCGGTGTGCGCGGTCCTGCATCTGCGCTAGCTCCGCGTCACTGACCGAAAAGCCGGTGTCGAAACGCACCACCGGATGCAGGTCAATCCGTGTCACCGACATCTGGCCTTTGGGGTTCTTACCCAAATGGGCCTCGGCGTAATCGTGGTAACTGGCCACGGGCCAACCCGCTTTTGCCGCCAGCGCAAGAAAGGTCATCATATGGCAACTCGACAGCGCCGAGGCGAGGGCCTGCTCGGGGTTTGTATTATCAGGATTTCCGCCCCAATCAGGGGCGGAATCGACCAGCAGGTCATACCGGTTGTTGTATTGCACGGTGTGCTCGTTCGAGTAGGCACCGGCCTGCAGTACGGGAGTGACGCGCTGCCAATGCAGTTCGATCGCAAGGTCTGACATTTCGGTCTTCTTTCGGGTGGCAGGGCGTTAAGCGGCCGCTATTTGCTTTTTGGGATCATAGAACGGACGCTCGCAAATCGTTGCGCGGATGGGGCCGGATTTTGTGACGACCTCGACCTGTGCACCGATGTTGGCGTATTCCGCTGACACCATGGCCAAAGCGATGTTGCGCTCCAAACGTGGTGAATAGATGGCGGACGTGACTTGCCCGATTGCCGCGCCATCTGAATTGATTTCCCAGAACGTGGTATTGGGGCCAGTGAGAGGATCACCGTCGATGATCAGGCCGATCTGCTTGCGGCTGACACCTTGGTCCCTGATGCGGCGCAAGGCTGCTTTGCCGATGAAATCAGCCTCCATGTCCAGGTTCACCAGTCGGTCAAATCCAAGCTCATAGGGGTTCGTGCTCATGTCGGCATCCGCGTGATATGACAACATCCCACCTTCGATGCGGCGGATGGAGGATGTGTGGCCGGGCATGAGGCCGAATTCCAGACCCGCCGCCATGATGGTTTCCCACAGCAGATCGCCCTTGGACCCGTCACGCAGGTAAATCTCATAGCCCAGTTCGCTTGACCAGCCGGTGCGAGACACAATCAGCGGGATGCCGTTTAGTTCGACTTCGCGCAGCCAGTAGTAGCGCAGGTCCATAATCTCGTCGCCAAACAGCACTTTCATGATCTCGCCGGATTTGGGGCCTTGCAATTGCAGTGGGGAGACATCCGGCTCGCCAATCTTGACATCAAGGCCAGAGTTGATCGCAACCCCCTGCGCCCACAAGAGGATGTCGCTGTCAGCCAGAGAAATCCAGAAATGATTTTCCGCAAGGCGCAGCAGGATCGGATCGTTCAGAATGCCACCATCTGCGTTCGTGATCAGGATGTATTTGCACTGGCCCACGGCCATCTTGGACAGATCACGACAGGTCAGCATCTGGGTGAATTTGGCAGCGTCAGGGCCAGTGATTTCAACCTGACGTTCAACGGCCACATCACACAGGATCGCATCGTTCACAAGGTTCCAGAAGTTCTTCTCCGGATCACCGAAATCGCGTGGGATGTACATGTGGTTGTAGACGGAAAACCCTTGCGCGCCCCAACGCACTGTGGCGTCAAAATACGGCGACTTGCGAATCTGTGTGCCGAAACCGAAATCATCTGCTTGCATTGGAACTTCCTCCCGTTTGGTCTCTGATCGCCTTGATCGAAGACTGTCAAAATCTTTGCGAGATGTAGTCCAGGACGGACAACGAAAGTGGCCTGAAGATTTCGAGTTCTCAGACCATGTGGGCCATTTTTTGGTCCTATCAGGACCGACTGGGCCAGATTGGCTATTTTGTGTTTGCAGCGGCCAATTTCGAGAGGTTTGGCAAACCCGATTTCACCTGTCGCGTCGCAAAGTGGGTCATGTAGCGGTCAATGCCGAGATCTTCGGCATGAAATTCTTCCATCAGGTCCTGGAATGCGGCAAGGCTGGGGCTGATGACCTTCATGATGTAATCGACCCCGCCACCCGTAGCGATGCAATCAATGATTTCATCCCGGCTATTGAGGAAAGCCTCAAAGCGTTCAAAATCGGCCTTTCGATGGCGGCTTAGGGAAACTGTCACAATCACTTGCGCGAAATCTGCGAGTTGCCCCAGAGCAATATCGGCGTGATAGCCGCGAATATATCCGCCAGCTTTCAACCTTGCCAGCCGCGCCCAGCACGGGGTCGCAGAAAGACCGCTGACCTCTGCCAGCTTGGCCTTGCTCAATTGCCCATGCTGCTGAAGCGCACTGAGAATGCGGATGTCTGCTGCATCAAGGGCAAGTCTCTTCATTCAATCTGGTCTTTCATGGTATAATGCACGGCCAAATGTCGCACGACTTTATGGTAGATGAGGATCTACCTATCTGAAAGCCTTCCTGCGCATCACTGTTTTTGCGACCAAAACGAGCGAATCCACGTCCGGTTAATCCGCGGTGTCCGCCAATACGGGCCTCTCGTGGCGCGATATCGACATGTCGCAGGGCGTCTGCTTCCGAAAAGGCATTGCAGTCCGAACTCGGGCATACAGCTTTTTCTGTCCAAGCTCAGCGACGGCGGGAGCTACAGCAGGCAAAATGCTTCAGGCTATAGTCAGTTCTTGGTTGCATCGGTTTGCATGCCACGGTTTACGCTTAGGCTGAATGGACGATGGACCCGATTTCCAGACGTGAGAGACTTTCTAGTAAGTATTGAGCCAGCCAATGTTCATGCAGACTGGGCATTGTTCCATAGTCCAAAAAAAGGTGACATGGACCGATCCGCAGCGCAACAATCGTAAACATCGCTTTGACAATCGAGCGGGAAGTTGGGATCGAACCCCAACGGATCTGCTTCGCATGGGTAATGCCGATCATGTCGATCCCGCTACTGAGTGGGCCGAGATAGTTTCCTTTTCAGAGATTTAGTTCGGTCAGCCCGAGGTGATCATCGGGGCGAGGACCCAAGGCCCAGTGAAACAGACGCGATGACGCCTTGATGGGCATGTCATTGATGCTGGCAATACGTCGGCGCATCCGCCCATCAACCGCGAATTCCCAGTTCTCGTTGCCATAGGAGCGGAACCAATGGTCGGCCTCATCGCACCATTCATAGGCAAAGCGCACAGCGATAAGGTTTTCCGTCCATGCCCACAGTTCCTTGATCAGGCGGTATTCATGTTCGCGTTGCCATTTACGGGTCAGGAACGCTTCTATTTCGGAATGCCCTGACAGGAATTCAGATCGGTTCCGCCATTGGCTATCGTCGGTATAGGCCTGTGTCACCAACTGGGGGTTGCGGCTGTTCCAACCGTTCTCAGCGGCGCGAACCTTTTGAACGGCAGTTGTTTCAGAAAATGGCGGAAGCGGGGGGCGGATCATAGGCGGACGTCGGACCAAGATCACTGCGCCTCACTTCTCGCTACGATGGAAAACCCCGATGTTCAGCGATGTGATCAAGGTTTGATGACCAAGACGGTTGTTCGGCGATGAAGATCCTGAACTTTTCGGCCACTTCCGGTTCGCCTTGCAGTGCGCCCGCCGGAACGGTCATTTTTGATCCGTCGCCGCTGGACCATGGAACGCCAGAGCCACACACACGGCAGAACGACTTCGAGATATCCCGCCCTGGCATTTGGTAGGTGACGATATCATCGGCACCACTCAGCCAGTTGAAGCCCTCCGCCTCCATGAAAAGATTTGATGCAAAGGCCGACCCGGTGATCTTTCTGCACTGATCACAGCTGCAAAAGAACATCTTGTCGAACCCGTTGACGACCTCAAACGCGACTGCGCCGCACAGGCAACTTCCTTTAAGTTTTGGCATTGTCTCAATCCTTTTAGATGGGTTCAACCAGTCGGGTGAGGCACCGCAATCGATCCTCGGCTTGCGACATCATTTTTTGAAGGGTGACTTGGGCGGGTCCACGGTGCCGAATGAGGTCAGCAGCTTCGCCGACAATCACGGCGGCTGTGTCCATGTCACCCGCTGCCGACGCGGCTTCAAAACGAGCTTGCTCTGCCACAAGATTTTCGCTCAGGCCGTCCATGTCCGCGCTCCATCGCCGGGTGAATGAATTGCGTATCGTGCGCAGGTTCCAGTCAGACGGCCAATCGAGCCCGCGCGCAATGTCGAATACGGAACTGCGTTCGGTATCGCCTCCCGAACCGCTGACGGCGGCCTGTTTGGCATTGTCATTTGCGAGGGATTCATCACTGGCAAAGAAAGTTGTCCCACACAAGGCACCCGCGGCACCAAGAGCAAGTGCCGCTGCCAACCCACGTCCATCAGCGATGCCACCGGCGGCGATGATCGGTGTCCCTTCCGCAATATCGACAACCGCTGGGACAAAAGGCAGCGTCGCTCTGGCACCGCCATGTCCACCTGCCTCGGTGCCTTGCGCCGCAATGGCATCGACACCAGCATCCACGGCGTCATGCGCTTGCTCCAGCGTCTGCACCTGAACGATAAATTTCGTCTGTGCGTTCCTGATCCGTGGCAGAAACGGTCTAAAGTCACCAAACGAAAGCATCAGCGCGGCGGGGTTTCGATCAAGTGCAAGGTCAAGCAGTTCGGGCTGGCGAGCCAACGACCAAGTGATAAAACCAACCCCGATCCGTGCGTCGCCTGCTGCGTCGAATTCCCGCATCAGCCAATCGGCGTCGCCATAACCGCCGCCGATCAGACCCAAACCACCCGCCTTGCTCACTGCCGCTGCAAGCCTCCCACCGCTGACACCCGCCATGGGTGCCAGCAGGACGGGATGTTCGATGCCGAACAGATCGCAGATCGGTGTGCGAACAGCCATCAAGTCAACGCGCCACTGAGCGTCGATATTCCTCAACTGGCAAGCCACCGATCCCCCAATCCTCAAGCGCAACTTCGTCAATGACGACAAAAGTTGTCGCCGGAGATTTGTCCAGAACTCGGACCAACAATTCGGTGACGCCGCTGATCAACTCGGCCTTCTGATCCGGGGTGACACCTTCACGCGTTACTTTGATATTTACATAGGGCATATCGCTTCCTTTCAGGTCTTGCGTTCAGTGGTTTGAAAAATCTTGGCCATGATGCGCCACGCCCCATCGGTGCGCACAAAGGTGAGGAAATCGACGAAGTCCTTCGTGCCGATGGAACACCGCACGCGGGCAAAGGCGGTGTTTTGCCCCGCAAATTCTATGGCTTCGATCACATCACGCCGGGTTTCATCGCGCGAGGCCGGGGACACGCGTTTTGCAACAACCGAGAAGTATTCATCCATCGTGCGATAGAGCATCGGAGTTTCATCCGCTGTCGCATAGATGGCTTTTGGATGAAACACGGTGGCCAGCCTGTCGGTGTCAGCGTGATAGAGACCATCGAAATAGGTCCCTAACACGCCGGATACTGCGGCGAAATCGGTCATGCCGCCTGCTCCATCAGGCCTTCTGCAACCATCGCTTTGATCGAGGCAGGGCGCGCCGCAATCCGTGCCACGTAGGCTTGGGTTTGCGGATACGCGGCAAGGCTCATGCCGACGAAACCTGCCCAGTTCAGCACCACGAATGCATATGCATCTGCGACGGTGAACGTGTCGCCAAGCAGAAAGGGACGACCGTCTGCGAGACGTTGCTCGATATGCGCGGCGCGGCGCCAGACACCTGCCTCGGCTCTTTGCCTTGCATCGCCATCAAGCTCCCGGCCCGAAAAAAACGGGCCAAAAGACACGTGCAGCTCTGACGATATGAAGTTCAGAGCTTCCTGAAGCCGGGTGCGCGCCAGCGTACCGTTCGGTGGCGCAAGATCGGCATCGGGTGATTGGTCGGCCAAATACTGCAACACGGCTGGGTTTTCGGTGATGATGTCGCCTTCGTCGGTGATCAGAGCCGGAACATAGCCGTTCGGACTGATTTTAAGGAAATCATCACCAGCCTCGGTTTTGTTTGCATCGGTGTCTGTCTGATCAAGGTCGAACGGGATCTCGAGTTCGTTCAGGATGATGTGCGATGCCATCGAGCAGGCACCGGGTTTGTAATAAAGTTTCATTAACTTAGCTCCTATTTGCTGTGGTGATAGTTCAGAGATGGCGAATTTGATAACCGTTGACAACTAGGTATCTAGAGGATACTTCATTATCGAGTTACCCCATGGAAACCAGGTTACCGAAACATGCCGCTTAAAGTCCGAAAGAACCAAAGCCCGGAGCCCCCGCAGCCCTGCATGCTGACGCATTGCATGGCTGTGATTTCAGGCGCATGGGCGGCCAACGTCATCTGGTCGCTGCGTGCCGGTCCCCGCCGGTTCAACGAGTTACGAACGGACATCCCCCCGATTTCGGCCAAGGTGCTCTCTACTCGGTTGAGTGAGTTGGAACAGCGCGGCGTGCTGTCGCGCAACGTACAGCCCACGTCGCCGCCATCTGTTGAATACGCCCTGACCGATCTGGGCGGAGAACTTGTACCCGCACTTGAGGCAATCGTGGAGGTAGGCCACAGGCTGAAGATGCGTGACGCAGGATGAAGTCTAACCATGTGATGTGATACCTACGGCGCTTGGATCAATTCGATCCTGTAGCCGTCAGGATCTTCGATAAAAGCAATGGTTTCGCGTTCGCCCGTTTCATCGGGTGCCATCGCCATCGGGCCGGGCGCACGGACAATTTCGATGCCCGAATCTGATAGGTGCCTGCACACTTGTCCAATGTCTTGGACTTCCAGCGCGATATGGCCGTAACCAGTGCCATGCGAATAGCTGTTGTTCCCCCAGTTGTAGGTCAACTCGATCAGCGCGTCGGTGTTGGCATAGCCGACAAACACCAGTGTAAATTCCGCATCTGTAAACGTCTCCCGCCGCACTTCTTGCATGCCAAGAGCATCACAATAGAACCGCAAAGACCGATCAAGGTCTTGGACGCGCACCATCGTATATAAAAGTGCGTGGGGAGTATTGGCAGGGTGAAGGACAGTATTCATATCTATGCACCTGAATGGTCGGATGGACTGGGGGCAGACCTTTCCCACCCCCAGAAAGTGACTTTAGCGGCAGATTTCGCCTTGGTAGCGCACCAGTCCAACAAGGTTGTCTTTGTCGCGCAAATCGACAAGGCCGTAGCTGTTGAACTGGCCTGAGTAACCCTTCATGGTGCCGCGCGTGACGTCCGGCTGAATGTCGTAGGTTATCTCGATCATAAATCGGCCAGGCTTGCCCGGCACGGCGGTCAGAATGCCCAGATCCTTGGTTCGGAACGCACCGCCATCTGCGCGGCCAAAGTAGTGTTCCATATCCATCTCAAGACCCGTTTCAGTCTCGCGGGTGGCCGTGATCTTACCAGCCGCATTTTGAACAGCACCGGTCAAAACCGCCGAGATGATCATCGGCTGACCTTCGCCTTCGCCAAAGAAGTTCGGGATAGCAACGCCGCCCATTTGAAAGCAGTCGGCGGCCATAGCGGCAGTTGAGGACATCGCAAGCGCCATGATGGCACCAGAAAAGGAGTTCAGTTTCATGTCATTTCCGTTCAGTTGAAGAGGTTAAAGGTAGTAGGGAGAGTTGAGACCGCGGCTTGCGGCCTCGGTCACACGGGCATCGAAGACGCGCGTATAATAGGCAGCGTTCATCGCAGCCGTCGTTTTCGGGAATTCATTGATGGCAAAGTCCAACGCATTTTCAACAGTGTCGAAGGCGTCCAAGCCACCCAGCGTGTTTGTGTTGTGCCCGCTTAGCCAGATCTTGGACAACAGTCCCTTTTGCCTGCGCAAGACCGGGTTTCGGTCCTGCCATGGCGCGTTTTCAAAGGGGATAGCGACCTGCACTTCGGTATAAACAAATGCGGCTGGTTCGGTTGTGACCTGCCCACCGAAATGGGGGGCATCCATGTCGGCACTTGCCCCTTTGGTTGGCTGATTGTCAAAGACGCGGGTGGTTTGAGCCACGCCAAAATCACGTGCCAAAGCCGGGAAAAAGTCGGTGCAATAGCGCAGGGCATCGTCGACACTGGCAAACCCATAAAGTCCACCAACCGAGTTATTGCCAAGTCCGGAAAACCACGTTTTGTCAATGAATCCGGGCTGAGCAGCGATGGCATCATTCAGCTTTTCCCAAGGGACCTCAGTAAAGGGCACAGAGGTTTGCAATTCTGTGTAGACAAAGGCGTTGGCGGGCATAGGTTGGATTTCCTTCTGTTTAGTTCGCGCAGTTGTGGGGGCGGTTAAGCCTATTGCTGCGGCCGGAATGGCGGCGAGCGCTGTGATAACTTTGCGCCTTGAAAGCGGCCCAGTATTGCTGGGCGCGTGCCGCGGCACACGTGAATTCATGTCGATTTTCCGTTTTGATATGCGCCACCTACCTTGGTGGTTGCCTTGGAACGAGAGGCAAAATATAACGATCTCAATATATTGCTATCGCGCATGTAATCCGACGTCAACGCAAAAATATAACGATCGCTATATTTTAGTTTAAGGGACTGAAATACCTATGAAAAAATCTGACGCGACCAAGGCCAAACTGCTCGCATCGTCGGGGAGAGCCTTTCGAAGGGAGGGCTATGCCGGGATTGGGGTCGACTCAATTGCGAAAGATGCCGGCGTTACATCCGGTGCATTCTATTCTCATCTGAAATCCAAGAATGTTGCTTTCCGCGCGGCTCTTGTCGCGGGATTGGAAGAGGTCCTTGCCGCACTGCCTGAGTACCGCGAGACCCACGGTGACCAGTGGCCAGTGGCTTTTGCAGATTACTATCTAGGAAAGGATCATCGGCTGGATCTTGAAGGAGGGTGCGCAATGACCAGTCTGACACCCGATGTGATTAGGTCAGATGCAGAGGTGCAAACCGAATACGCAACGATGATGAACCGTATCGTCAAAGAGATTGCGAAAAATCTGCCCAGGAACGCGCATGACAATGACCAAGAAACAAAAGCATGGGCGTTCCTTTCGGCGCTCATTGGCGGGCTTACACTGGCGCGTGCCGTAGGTGCTGGGCCTGCCGCAGAAGAAATAGAGCGTGCCAGCAAGGCTGCCGCACTTGGAGTTATCGGATTTCCAGCGGTTTAGGGCTATTAGATTTTGCCGCTCCAAGACGTGTGAGAACCGCAGCAAACGGTCTCTATATGGTATTCATGAGTGTGTCCGCATCGACCTTTAAGCCATCACCGAATTGGGTCAAAGTAATCCCCGAGGGTTGAAAAACGCGATCGGCGCGTTTGTGTCTTGAAACGTGTGACATCAAGAACCCGATGGCGGGCAAATGAATAAGAAGAATACCACCCCTTAACTCAATCAAAGCCTTTGATGCGGTATCCCGCAACGGCAATATTTCAAAGGCCGCCGCGGAACTTTCTGTAAGCGCTTCTGCAGTAAGCCAACAGATTGCGACGCTTGAAGATTGGATGGGTGGGCCGCTCTTTTTTGCGCAGCGCAAACACATCCGAACTTACGAAAGGCGGACACCTGTTTGCCCAAGACCTATCCAAAATATTGAATGGACTGGAGCAGGCTGTCGACAAGGCCCGCCGGGATCACGATAGATTCGAATTGCGCATCACTGTTTTGCCTTCCTTGGCAGCCAAATGACTGGTTAAGCGATTGAATGGGTACGCGTTGGCGCATAGGGGGTGCCGGATCATTCTGGACGCAAGCAATGATAATACAGATTTTCGACAGGGCGATTTTGATCTGGCGATACGATCTGGTAGTGGCTCATATCCTGGCATATGCTCGCTTAGACTGTTTGATGAATTTGTCAGTCCAGTCTGCAGCCCACAGTACTGGAAAAACAATAGCGTATCTCTTGAATGTGTTGCAGATTTTGTATTGCTTGGGGACGAAACATTCGGCAATGACACCACAAATTTAAACTGGAATGTTTGGATAGAGCGTCAAGGCATCACGTTGAACGACGCGCTCGCCCCAACTCATCACTTCACTGACAGCAACCTTACCATTCAGACCGCTGTGAATGGAGAAGGCCTGATGCTGGGGCGTAGTGTGCATACCGACACAAAGCGCGCAGCCGTTTATCTGCGAAACCCAAATCTTGATAAGGTGCATGAGGCGCGTGTCGGTGCCTGACGAGGCAATCGCGGTATTGAGCGCCACAACAGCATAGTGCAAAATCAACAACCTGAGGAAATACTCGAATGCGGCGTTTGGGAGATGGAGTTGAAGCGGCGTTACATTGCGCCGCAGTTCTGGCGGCATTGCCAATGGGAAAGGTTCTGTCCGGCCGAGACCTGGCGGCGCTGCATGGTATTTCAGAGAGCTATCTGCTCAAGCATCTGCGCACGCTGACAGCCGCTGGCGTGACCGAGGCAGTTCCCGGCCCGAGAGGAGGCTATCGCCTGACACGACCGGCCAAAGACATTTCCATGCTGGATGTGGTAGAGGCCATCGACGGTCAGGGCCCTACCTATGTATGCCGTGAAATCCGGCAAAAAGGCGATGTCACGACAAATGCCCGCTGCGCTTATGAAAAGGACTGCTTTGTCAAACGTCGAATGCTCAATGCCGAGGTGCTGTGGCGAGAGGCCCTGCGCGGCCAGACGTTGCAAGACCTACTCGACGATGGCGAGGTTGAACTCGGAGATCAGAACAAAGAGGCTATTGGACACTTCATTGCAGAGAAACAGAAATAGGCGGTTGTTGTGAAAGAGGATAAATCTGGCCTTGGATTTGATTGCACTGCTTCGTTCGGTTAATGAATTCGACTTGATTAACCAAGTCCCTCCGCCAGTAGGTCAAAGACCAGGCGAATGCTTAGATTCGTCTTTAGTTCACGGTGAGCTACCAGCCATGTCTCAATGCTTATAGGCTCAAACGCCAAGTATGGGTTTTCGAGTTCCGGATAAGCCGCCCCAATATCAACGGGGAGAATACCAATCCCAAAACCCTGCCGGACAAGTTCTAGCGCTAGCGTGGCGCTTGACGTCGAAAAATTGAAATTCGCGGTCGTCAGATTCACGCCACGTGACGCCATTAATCCAAGTCGCCGTTCTGGCTGATCGAAACCGACAAACATTAGCATTTCAAGATCAGCAAGCGTCTTTGGGCGACCAACTTTGTCGAGGTATTCCTTTGATGCAAAAAGATGCGCTGTTGTGTCCCGTAACCGCTTGGCAAATAGCGCCTCGTCTTTGGGTCGGCTGTGTCGGATCGCGATATCCGCTTCACGCCGCCGCAGATCGCTTAACTCATTTGACGCGATAATCTCAATCTGAAGATCTGGCGCAGCCTTGCGCAAATTCTTGAGGACGGGTGGTAAAAAATGCGTCGCCATCAGATCTGTAGCAGAAATCAACACATGTCCGGTCACGGCTTCGGACTGGCCCGTTGCGGCAACGGATATGGCGTTTGCCGCATCGCCCATCATCCGAAAGTGTGCAAGCAATTCTAGGCCCGATTGTGTCAGCAAAAGCGCACGCGATGTCCGTTCAAAGAGTGTCACGCCAAGCGTCTCTTCGAGGCCCGCGACCTGCCGGCTGAGCGTTGGTTGCGTTAGTCCAAGCGCGCGCGCAGCTGCGGAAAGCGACCCCTCCTCGGCGGTCACGAGGAACGCCCGTGCTTGATTCCAGTCGAACGCTGATCGTTTCCACTCCATCATTTGCGTATACCAAAGCAAGAATGATACGCAATTCCGTATTGGCGCGCTCCGTTCTAGGTATTTGCCATCAAGCAACTTCAAGCGGAACAGAGTTTTGGCGCATCCAGAAAATAAGAGCCTCAGGTCATCACACAACCCTGCGATGGAAAAGGCAATACCCATGGCAATGCGTCGCATCGGTTCCTGGGAAATTCTCATAAGCAGGCGTCCGCTCTCAACAACAGACCTTGCCAGCCGATATGGCGCGGTCTCGGACAGTTGGGAAAGGAAGGCACGTTGTTTCCAACTGAATGCCGCGTATCAAAAGCCGTTTGTTACGTCTCAAATCGCTACACTACTTGCGCAGTTCGGGCCAAAGGCGCGTGTTCTTGATTGCGGCATCGGGAGCTTGTCGATAGCACTTCGCAGCATTCTGGAAGACCAGGTCGAGTTCCATGGAATTGATACTTGTGCTGACATGATTGCACAGGCAAGTTCGATCATGCAGCACGCGGGGCTGAGCCCTTATCTTAGACAGGCGGATGTGCAGTCTTTGCCCTATGATGATCAGTCTTTCGACTTGGTCATGGCCGCGCATGTGCTTGAGCATCTTTCAGACCCACGACGTGCGCTCAAAGAAATGATCCGCGTTCTCAAACCGGGTGGGATGGTTTTCGTTTGTTTGACGCGGCCCTCGATATTCGGGGCCCTTGTCCAGTTCCGGTGGCGCACATGGGCAATCACAGAACAACAGGGGGTTGCGTGGTTACAAGATTGCCAACTTGCCGACATCGGATACCAACCAGTTCACCTCGCGTCCTGTGCTGGTGTCGCGAGCACTGCCTTTTGGGCGCGGCGGCCCAAATGCCACCCCCAGATGAAAGGTTTACTGTGATACGTTTGCGAAGATCAGAGTGGGCGCTCTTTGGACTTATCTTTGTCTATTCGTTCATTCCTGCCTTTGGCGGTTTGATCCGAGTTCTGGAACTTGCTGGAGGGCCACAAATCGCACCAGCAAACCCACGGGCCTTGCTTGCCCCAACGCCCATCGTTCTGCATATCTTCAGCAGCTTTCTGTTTTGCATCGTCGGGGCGCTTCAGTTCTTGCCAAGTATTCGCCGCCAGCGTCCGGCAGCGCATCGCAAAGTCGGACGCGTGATCGCAATTGCAGGATGTGTTTCAGCGCTTAGCGGTTTGTGGATGACGCACTTTTATGTCTTTCCGAATGCGCTTCAGGGTGCCCCACTTTATTGGGTGCGTTTGTTTTTGGGTACAGCAATGCTCGGACTTATTATGTGGGCCGTGATCGCAATTCGAACGCGCAAAATCTTTCGACATAGCGCATCTATGTTTCGGGCCTATGCCATTGGCCAAGGCGCGTCGACCCAAACCGTTTTGGGCATTGCTTGGATCATTACTGTCGGTTCAGAAGCGATGGGACCCCTACGCGACGGGCTGATGATCTTCGCTTGGGTGCTCAATCTGTTGGTCGCAGAAATCTTGATCCGTTCAATGCAAAGGCCGGCAAAGCGACCGCATAAGGCGGGGTTACCTGGGACGTAAATCAATCGATTACCCATCGATTATTGGGGACAATTACAGCCTGGCCAAATGACTAAATTCAAATTCATAGGACGCGTGTCCTTTCCAAATAACTCAACTGGAAAGGAAACCCTTTTGAAAAATTTTAATGCACGCTCGGTTTGCAAACATTCAACCGTCAACCAAAGGTCTTGCTCACAGGAAACGGTGAAAATCATGAGTGCGTAAGAAGATATGCTCGGCCAGAGGCTTATGGTATCTCGCGCCGATCTAAGAAAACTGGGTATCTGACAGTCAAAAACAGCTTTACTAGGACATGAAGCCAGAGGATTGTCGCCCCCCCCTTAATTTGAAAATCGGCGGCACAGCCACCGCTTGGGATACTAAGGAAATACTTGACTGGTTCGAAGAGCGCCGCATTGAGCGTGCCCGGTGGACTAACGCCAATTCAGAGTAGCAGCCACCAAAGGCGCAAGAATGGCACACGGTCTTCATTGCCCAACCACCAAATCACCTGAATGGCCAGCTAAAGTGGCGAAATCCCTGCAGAGCATCTGGAAGTTTCACAAAGTAGGTTACCTCACGGTTGTCACTTTGAACCGCAAGTCCTGCGCGTGGGGCGAGTTCTGGTTTAAGGCCGGTGTTGGCAAGCAAAGCGTCTACAAATCTAAGGGCACCTCAGTACGGGACGGCGACGCTCTTTATCTATTTCTTTCTCTCTGAAGCATTTCCGGCGAATTTGCCGGATGCTGCACCGAATATGAACGTCGTGATTGGGCTCATCGCTACCGTTGAAAAATACCCCGACCCGGAATCAAGCCTCACCGGCTGGCGCTTTGGTGAGGCTGGGGGTTTCGTTTTTGGGTCAGGATATGTTTGGCTAGCATAAAGGGACAGACACCGAACGCAAAAGCGCCATCCCCCGGTCCGGCGCTGCCCGGATTACGCGCGGGGCTTGGTCGAGCTTAGTTGGCGGAGACCACCCGCCCCCACAAATCGTACTCGCCCGCTTCCTCAACCTCGACTGTTACAATATCGCCAACCGACAGCCCCTCGAACCCCTCATCAATGAACAGGTTGCCATCAATCTCGGGCGCGTCGGCTTTGGTGCGGCAGGTGGCGGCGTCTTCGTCGATTTCGTCGATGATCACATCCATACGGGTGCCGAATTTGGCGGCGAGCTTGGCCTCGGAAATGCTTTGGGCTTTTTCCATGAAGCGATCCCAGCGGTCTTGTTTGACCTCAGGTGCCACATGATCGGGCAGGGCGTTTGACCGCGCGCCGTCGACGTTTTCATATTGAAAACATCCGATCCGGTCCAATTGCGCCTCATCCATCCAATCGAGCAGGGTCTGGAATTCGGCCTCAGTCTCACCCGGATAGCCGACGATGAAGGTGGAGCGCAGGGTGATGTCGGGGCAGACATCGCGCCATGCAGCGATTTCATCGAGGGTTTTCGAAGCCGCCGCCGGACGGGCCATGCGTTTCAGGACATCGGGGTGTGCGTGTTGGAAGGGGATGTCGAGGTAGGGCAGGACCAGACCCTCCGCCATCAGCGGGATCAGGTTGCGCACATGCGGGTAGGGATAGACGTAGTGCAGCCTGATCCACGCGCCAAGCGACCCCAGATCGCGGGCCAGATCGGTGATATGAGCGCGGTGGCCACGGTCCTCGGCATGTTTGATATCGACGCCGTAGGCAGAGGTGTCTTGAGAGATGACCAAGAGTTCCTTGACGCCATTCTCCACCAGCTTTTCAGCTTCGCGCAGCACGGCGTGGGCCGGGCGCGATTGCAGGCGGCCGCGCATGTCGGGGATGATGCAGAATTTGCACTTGTGGTTACAGCCTTCCGAGATTTTCAGGTAGCTGTAGTGGCGCGGTGTCAGGCTGACCGCCTGGGCGGGCAACAAGTCGATGAATGGGTCCGGGCTGGGCGGTACGGCTTTGTGCACGGCATCCAGAACTTGCTCATATTGGTGGGGACCTGTGACAGCCAGAATGCGGGGGTGGTGTTCACGGATGTAGTCAGGTTCAGCGCCAAGACACCCGGTGACAATGACGCGGCCATTTTCGGCCAGCGCCTCACCGATGGCATCCAGCGATTCCGCCTTGGCGGAATCCAGAAAACCGCAGGTGTTGACGATGACCGCATCCGCGCCCGCATAATCGGGGGACACGCCGTATCCTTCGGCCCGGAGCCGGGTCAGAATACGCTCACTGTCGACCAATGCCTTGGGGCAACCCAGCGATACCATCCCGATCGTGGGCTGGCCGGGGCGGGACGGGTTCGTGATCTGCATCTTTGGTGCAAGATCGGGGCGTAAATTAGGTGGGTTTGTGCTCATCATTTGCGCTATAAGCCAAGCGAAGGGTCTGGGAAAGGCCCAGCAACAGGCGAGGAGTGTTGGCGATGAAATGGATCATGCGGTTATTGGGTGTGCTGCTGCTGATTGTGGTGGTGGCCGTGGGGTCGCTGTTTCTTTT
>NZ_JBHGAR020000016.1:0-90021 GCF_042611115.2 Sulfitobacter sediminivivens | reverse complement strand
CGTTTCAGTCCCATAGTCAGTCTCCTTTGTTGCACTAAATGCTATCAAAGGAGCGGCATCAAACCGCGACAGGTCCAGTCAAGAATGCCACTATTGGGTCATCTCCCGGCCTAACTCTATCTTTACTTGTAGAGTTTATTCCAAAGCTCGCAGCGAAAGAGCGCGTATCATCCGAAATGGAGAGATTGTAGATGGCCGACTATACGATGCTTGTGTTCTCATGGAATGATATCTTTCCGAGCCGAACGCAGACGGGCACACAAAATGATCTTGTAGGCGAAAGCTTCACTTTCAATGGCGGAGGGGATTTGGTCACCTACCGCGACAACGACAGCTTCAGCGGCTCATTCGGCGACCACGGTTTTACCGACAACCGGATCACCGGTACAATCGATGGTGTGAGCGTCAACGAAAGCCTGGTGAACCCTGAGTATGCCTATGTCATCAAGGATTCCAATGGCACAACCGTTGGCAAGATGTATGCAATTACCAAGAACAATGCCGATCTCTCGGATATCGAAGCGATGGTCTTCGATTTTCAACCCAGAGCAGGCGAGACCTACACCATTTCATCGGTCGATTCCACGCCTTCGACAAGCTACAGCAATCTTTACGTCTGTTTTGTAGCCGGAACACTGATCGAAACGTGCAAGGGTCCCGTTGCAGTGGAGGCGATCAAGCCGGGCGACAGGGTTCATACCAGAGACAGGGGCCTGCAAAAGGTCGCGTGGGTCGGATCACGGGAAATGAACTATCAGAAACTCGTCATGGACCCTCGGTCCCGCCCCATCCTGATCGCGGCGGGCGCTCTTGGTCGAGGGATACCAGCAACCCCTCTGGCCCTTTCGCCTCAGCACCGCGTGCTCGTCTCTTCGAAGATCATCGAGCGGATGACCGGACATGGGGAGATGATGGTCCCGGCCAAGAAGCTCTTGGATTTGGACGGAGTTGAGCAGTACCTGCCCGACGCAGGCGTGACCTATGTGCACATCCTGTGCGAGACGCATGAAATCGTGACTGCGAACGGAGCTTATGCCGAGACCATGTATCTGGGCGAAGAATCGATGAAAATGGTCAGCCAGGAAGACAATCAAGATATTGCGGCATTACACCCTCGCCTCGGTGATCGGATGGCGTTGCATCCGGCTGCTCTGGCCGGTCAGGAGTCCCGCGACAAGATCAACAAACTCGTTGATCGACACAGATCAAATAGCCGGGAAATCGTGCAGGGCGGCGCGTCTCGTAAACCCTCAACCGAGCGTTGATGGGTCGAAAGACAGCAGGCATAATCGAATCTTGCGGCGATACACCACGCTCATCTGATCATTGGTTTGTGTCAATTCGGGCTCTCGAGTAACCTGCGCTCGGCCCGCGAAAGCACTGTTAAACTGGTCCTGAACCAGAGAGCCAACCCGCCTTAAATAGCCGTTTTGTTGAAGCAGGCTGAATGGGAGATCAATTAGAAGATTCAGGAGCACAAACCCTTGGAGAATTTTCTACCATTTGCGACACTTTTTTTGGCAAATCTTCAGATCCAGACATTCGCGGCGCTACAGAAAGTTGGTGAGGCGGGATCTATGCCGACTTTAGCTGCGGCTGGCAGCAGGGTCAGCAGGTCGGACAAGGCGGTTATCGGTCATGATACAGACAATGGTTGCTTTCCTATGAAATGAAAAACCGATCGCAACCGGCACTTGGATGAGTGCGAGGAGAGAAACGCCGCGAATGTACTGAGGTCAAAAGCCGTAAGTCGTTAACCGCTTGCGCAGACTGGCATCAACGTTAGACGCTTCTTTCGGTAGGTCGATGCGGGCATCCCTACATATCTGCGAAACGCATTTCTGAAGCTCGACGGCTCAGTATACCCAACCTCCCCAGCAATATCGTCGATTGGCAGATCGGTTGTTTCGAGCATCTGTTTTGCTTCCTCGATTCTAAGCGTCTGAATATAATCGACCGGCGTTTGCCCTGTGGCTTTTCGGAACCTGCGCAACAGGCTGCGCTCGGTCAGGCCACTGCGCGCGGCCATTGCGGCTACGGGCGTTGCCAAGGCGTAGTTATCTGCGGCCCATACCTGCGCGTCGGCAACCAGTGCATCCTCGTGCTGGGCCCCTGCGGTCAGTGAGGCGTAGTGCAATTGCCCGTCATTATGCGGTTGAAGCAAGTAGATTTTGGCAATGCGTCGCGCCTCATCCTGACCTGCGATGCGCCCGATCAGATAGAGCACCAGATCGCCCCAGGACGACGCCCCGCCTGCTGTCACGACCCGATGCCCTGCGCCGGCCGGAATAAGGATACGCTCGCGGCGCATTCTGATTTTAGGATACTGTCGCGCGATGATCTCACAAAAGCCCCAGTGGCTCGTTGCTTCAAGCCCGTCCAGCAACCCCGCCTCGGCAAGCAGATAGGCCCCCGAGCAGACAGATGAAATCAACGCGCCACTGTCATAGGCTTTCTTCAACCAAGGAACGAACTGAGCAAATTCGTCTGGGACACCGGTGCCGGGTGCAAAGTGGAAATCGGGAACGATCACCAGGTCGGGATCAACAACATCAGCCAGCGATCCGTCAGGTGTAATGCTTCGACCATTGATGTCCTGATAGCGGGCCCCATCAACCGACAGTAATGCGGCATCGAATACCGGCGGTTTGGGGGCCGTCCCATGAAGCATTTCCCAGTCGCGCCCAACAGACGCCAAGGCATCAAGGATGCAATAGGCAGTCGACGTTCCGACGCAGGGCATGGTCAGCACGACGGTTCGGCAGGTTGTTTTTCCTTCCGGCATAAGATGTCCGATATTCACCTATTTGGTCAGATTTCAGCATATCACGACTCGACTGATGCTGCCAAGACACCCTCAGAAATTATGACAATCACAGAATACAAACTGGAGAAGACCAATGAATGAACAACCAAAAATCAATTTTGACGACTCCAAAGCCGCGCTTTTTGCAGAGCATATGGTCGACGTGCTGAATAATGCCTCGCTGGCGCTGATGACATCAATCGGCCACCGCACAGGTTTGTTTGACGCGCTTGCATCATTCCCAATTGCGACATCCGCAGCGCTTGCTGAGCGAGCAGATCTGGCTGAGCGTTATGTGCGCGAATGGCTGGGTGTCATGGTGACCTCGCGGGTCGTTGAATTCGATCCACATGCCAAGACCTATGCGCTGCCCCCTGAACATGCGGCTTTCCTGACGACGGCCGCGAAACCGGACAACATGGCTGTCACATGCCAGTTCATTGGCGTCATGGCCTCGGTTGAGGAAGAAATGGTTGCGCGGTTTCGGGATGGAGCCGGGACGCATTATCACGACTATTGCCGATTTCATGAGGTCATGGCGGAGGACAGCGCACAGCTTGTCGTGTCGGCATTGATGGATCACATTCTGCCACTCGAACCCGGTCTGATTGCGCGTCTTCAAGGCGGCATCGATGTGCTGGATGTCGGGTGCGGTGCCGGACGGGCCATGATGAAACTTGCGCGTGCCTTTCCCGCCAGTCGCTTTACCGGCGTTGATCTTTGCGAAGACGCATTTGTCGAAACGCAAGTTGAAGCGGCCAGATCGAACCTGTCAAACCTGCGCTTTCTTGCGCAGGATCTGTCACAGGTCACATCGCTTGGGAAATTTGATCTGATCACGGCCTTTGATGCAGTCCACGATCAGAAGGACCCGCAAGGTCTGCTTGATCTTGTCCATAACTCATTGGCTGAAGGCGGACTTTTTCTGATGCAGGACATTGGCGGGTCGCGGGATCTGCAAACCAACATCGAAAACCCCTTTGCACCGCTGCTTTACAGCCTGTCGCTGATGCACTGCACGCCTGTGTCCATTGGTCAGGGCGGTCCCGGCCTTGGGGCCATGTGGGGCATTGAGACCGCGCAGGAATACCTTGAGCGTGCGGGCTTTGGCCAGATCGAAACCCATACCCTGCCCCATGACCCCCTGAACGCATATTTTCTCGCGCACCTCTGAGCGCCACTTCTACGGAGTTTCATCATGACACCTTCCTATTCCACCACCGCAATTGTGATCGGCGCTGGTCTGTCCGGCATGGCCGCTGCCACAGAATTGCGTGAACGTGGCATCGCGGTCACGATCCTGGAGGCATCCGATCGCGTCGCAGACCCTTGGCGCGCGCGCCATCCAAAGCTGCGCCTGAACATTCACCGGCACTTTACCCGGCTGCCAGAACATCGCATGCCAGACAGGCCCGACGCCTTTCTGCCGCGTGATGCAGTCGTCAACTATCTGAGCGACTATGCCGATGGGCTGAAAGACCACATTCATTTCAATACGCGGGTTTTGTCCGTGCGCCGCGATGGCGCGGTTTGGTGGATCGAAACCAACAATGGCATCTACACGAGCACGGATCTGATCGTTGCGACGGGGCGGGAAAAAGTGCCCGAAATGCCGGTCTGGCCCGGTATGGAGGAGTTTGGTGGCAAGGTGATCCACGCTGCGGATTTCGGAGATCCGTCCGACTATGACGGCAAGAATGTTCTTGTCGTCGGGGCCGGAAATTCCGGGACTGACGTGTTGAATCATCTGTCACGCAGTGCGCCTGCTCAGGTTTGGGTGTCGGTAAGGCATGGCCCTTCGATCCTGCCGTCGCGGGTATTCGGTTGCTCCTTGCATCGACTGGCAAACCTGTTCACGCTTTTCCCGAAGTGGTCGCTAGACCCGATTTTTGCCGCCATGCAATGGACCTTTTTTGGCAATCTGCGCCGCTATGGCCTTCGTCGTCACAAGCTGGGCGGCGGGTCACGGATGCTTAAGGACGGGGTGACATTTGCCCTTGATGACGGATTCGTCGCCGCGCTGAAGTCGGGGCGTTTTGAAGCGGTGGAGCAGACCGTCGGTTTTGCGGCCTATACCGCTGAACTGGCCAACGGTCGAAAGGTGCGTCCGGACGTGGTGATCTGTGCAACGGGCTACCACGCGGATCTGGAGGACGTATTCGGCCACCTGGGCGCATTGGATGCCAAAGGCTATCCGCTGCATCCGTTGGGTCAGCAGGATGCACGCAATCCGGGGCTCTGGTTTACAGGATACGGTATTCTGTTCCAGGGGTTCTTTCATGCCGCCGGGATCAGCGCGCGTCGCATCGCCATGCACATTGCCGCACGCGAAAACCAGTCGCCAAACCCGCGGACGAAGGCAACACGGCAGCCCCTTTTCCCCTCTCAATCGCTTTCCACAACAGGAGCAAAACAATGACTTTCATGGACCATACACACGCAATACCCGGCCGCCCAAGATGGCGTAACCACGCCAGCAATCTGCTAAAGTGGTGGTGGGAACGCCGCAAGCGGCGGCAAGCCAACAAGAGGTTGTCCAGATTGCCGGACCACCTTCTGCGCGACGTCGGGCTGGAGCATCTGATTGATCTCACACCGGACAGGTCGTTCCGGCACCGGCTGCTCTAGGCGCTGGCATCAACTAAAGATAACGGTTGAAGGTATTCACATATCTTTCTGTGAGACCTGAAAATCTGCCATTATCCCTGATCCCTCAGACGTGTCGGTCGTGTCTGCAGTTCTGCCTGTAACGATCACGATCGGCACGTCGGTGTCGCTGGTTCATGCCGCGTCAAGACGATAACTTTTCATGTGATGGTGCGGCTTGTACTGGCGCTGACAGACAGTGATTTCGCTCCAAGTGCCAAGTTCCTGGTTTCGGGTCTAGGCCCAGTCAATGTGGACGGGCAATTTGGGAAATGCGCTGGAACTTCTTGCGGTAAGCCGCAGGAGACAATCCCGTGCCGCGTTTGAAAACCCGCCGAAACGAAGCCGGATCGTCATATCCAATTTCTGCCCCAACTTCGTCATTTGAAAGCTGATCTGTCTCCAGCATCTGTTTGGCTTCTTCGACGCGGAGCGCTTGTACATATTCGATCGGGGCAAATCCTGTCGCCGCCCGGAAACGTCGCGAAAAGGTGCGCGCATTCAGTCCTGACCGCGCAATCATCTTCTCAACCGGCTTGGCAGTTGCATAATGATCCGCGATCCACATCTGACACTCGGAAATCGGGCCGTCGCTTGAATCCATCGGGCGGGTCATCACCGAATACGGCGACTGACCTTCGGAATGTCCGCTGATCAGGAACACCTTGGCGGTCTCAATCGCGGTCTGATAGCCACAAAATCGTGCGATCAGATAGACGGCGAGGTCATGCCAGGCACTGACCGCACCCGCCGTTACGATCCGGTCGCTTTCTGCCGCGAGGCAAAGTACGGACTCATTGCGAAACGTAATCTTTGGAAAATGGCGCTGAAACATATCACGGTAAGCCCAATGTGCCGTCGCCTGTCGGCCATCCAGCAACCCGGATTCGGCCAGCAAAAGTGAGCCGGAACAAACCGATGTCAGCAGCGCCCCTTGCCGATGCATCCGCTTGATCCAATCAACTTCACGAGGATATCGGGCTTTGGGCACATCATAGATAGACGTGTACATGTCGCAGACCACAACAGCGTCGGCACTGTCAGTTTTGCTAACTGCGTAGTGCGGTTCGACCGGGATGTTTCCGACACAGTGAAAAGGCTTGCCATCGGCAGATGCGATGCAGACATCCAGCAGTTCTTCGCCCGGCGCACCAACCACCATATCCGGATAAACCGCACCAGCGGACATCAGAACATCATAGAGCCCGTAAAGAACCGATGCAGAGGTTTCCGGCGCGGCGAGCAATACGATCAGAGGCTTTTTATCGGTATCCAAGAGACCCTCCTGTCCGAAACGGCGCGGTCTTGGCAAATTTGCCATACACGTTTGTCCAGTATGCCACGCCAATGGCCGAATTACCACTGATATGGCCGCCGTCGGTCGCGTAACAATAACCCATACCTACAATGGAACAGCGCGAAGGAATGACGCCGTGAACAACATGGATGCAGACACGACACCATCACTCAAGGGACTGAGCGGTGAAACCTTGATGCCCGACGCTGCGGGTTTTGATGACGCACGCGCTGTGTGGAACGCAATGATCGACCGGCGACCTGCCATGATCGTGCGCTGCCGGAATGCGGACGATGTGATCGCGGCTGTGAATCATGCGCGCGGAAACGATCTCGCAATTTCCATTCGCGCTGGTGGCCACAATGTGGCGGGTCACGCGGTCTGTGATGATGGGCTGATGATTGATCTTAGTCTGATGCGCAATGTGACCGTTGATCCTGACGCGCGTATCGCATCTGTTGACGGCGGGGCGCTGTGGCGCGATGTAGATGCGGCAAGCCAGGCCCATGGTTTGGCAACGCCGGGCGGCCTTATTTCAGATACCGGCGTGGCCGGATTGACCCTTTCTGGCGGGATCGGCTGGCTTCGGGCCAAGCATGGATTGTCGGTCGACAATCTGGTTGCTGCCGATGTGGTGACGGCGAATGGTGTTCTGGTTCACACCAGTGCAGACGAAAACCCAGACCTGCTTTGGGCACTCAAGGGTGGTGGTGGCAATTTCGGGGTGGTTGTGCGGTTTGAGTTTGCGCTCCATCCCATCGGCCACAAGGTTATGTTTGCCGCCCCGATCTATGCGGTTGAGGATGGGCCGGGGCCGATCCGGGCATGGCGCGATTTTCTGGCCAGACACGGTGATCTTGTCGGATCACTCTGCGAATTTTCAACGGCCGGCGGTGAAGACTTTCCGCAAGAAACCTGGGGCAAGCGGGTCTACACTTTGGCCTGTGTCTACAACGGAGATGCGGCCGAAGGCGAAGCGCTTTTGCAGCCTCTTCGCGAACTCGACGGTATGGTGACCGACTTCTCGGGCCGGATGAACTATTGCGATGTGCAACAGCTTTTTGACACGCTGATGCCCGCAGGAGAGTTCCGTTGCTATTGGAAGGCACGTTACCTGACGGATTTGTCGGACGAGATGATTGATCTGGCAATGAAGAATGCAGACGCCGCCCCGTCGGACATTTCGATATCATCTTTGTGGAATTTCGGCGGGGCCACTGCAAAGGTCGCAGCAGAGGCAACAGCCTTTGGTGATCGCACTATGGGCTGGATGTATTCGCTGGATGGTGTGTGGTCAGACGCCGATGACGATGCAGCGAACATCGACTGGTCACGCAGGGGCTGGGAAAGCGCTGAACCGCACGGCCACCACGGCAGGGCCTATCTTAACTTTCCGGGCCACGGAGAGGACGGAGACGCGCTTACCCGTGCATCCTTTGGCGCAAACTATCAACGGCTGGTCGAGATCAAGACAAAATACGATCCCGAAAACCGGTTTCGGTTTAACCAGAACATTCCGCCGGAGGTTTGATATGCCTGTTCCATCCCCGCTCCCCCCAATGGGTTCGGGTGAGATTTTTCTCACCGAAGGTGGCTCGGAAACCGAAATCATGTATCGCCATGGGTTCGACCTGCCTGAATTTTCGATGCTGCCTTTGCTGGACAACCCGCAGGCCGTTTCCGCGATGCGCGGGATGTTTTCCGAGCAGCTTGATGTGGCGGCAGAATATGGCATGTCTTTCCTGCTGACCGGGCTCGATTATCGCGCCAGCCCGGACTGGGGTACCAAGCTGGGTTATTCTGCCTCTGGCCTGGCAGATGCGAACATCACGGCAATCGCGTTTCTTCGGGACATTGCGAAAGGATATGAGGGTCAGATCCCCCGTCTTCTTGTTGGCGGTATTCTTGGGCCGCGCGGTGATGCCTATAGCCTTAACAAAGAGATCACCGCCGAAAGCGCCGAGGACTACCACGCTGTTCAGCTTGAGACGTTGAAACAGGCAGACGTGGATTTTGCATGCGCTGCAACGTTCAACAACATCGCTGAATCCGTTGGCGCATTACGCGCCGCCGACAGGATCGGTGTGCCGCTGTCGGTGTCTTTGACGCTCGACAGTTCGTGCAGGTTGAGGTCAGGCCCTACTCTTGCCGAAGCAATCACGGAAATTGACGCGCAGTCCGGCGGGGCTGCTCCGGAGTTTTACATGGTCAATTGCTCCCATCCGCTTGAATATTAACCGGCCCTTGAACCGGGGGATTGGATCAAGAGGCTGCGCGGGGTGCGCCCCAATGCGTCGAAGATGGAGAAGCTAGCCCTTTGTAAGCTCGGGCATATCGAGGATGGCAACCCTGTCGAGCTTGGCTCACAAATGCTGAGACTCTCCAGGCGCTACCCGCATATGGATATCTTTGGTGGATGCTGTGGAACCGGACACAATCACTTGCGCGAGATTGCGAAGGCGCTGGTGAAAATCTGACAACCAGCGTTAGATTCTGCACGAAGACTTACCCTTCAGTCGACCTCCACATGCGGTATTTTGGGCTTTTGGCCGCCTGACGGCAGATCGCAGCTCGCGAAGACAGATGTCCATGGGTCTTCCTGTCTGCAATCGCACTCGCCGCGAACGTCATATTTTGGCTATGAGTTCTGGCCCTAGACAGTTCAGCAACAGCTACCTAAGCTTTTCAGCAGGATTTCCGACAATAGGGGTGTGAGGACGTGACAAGAATATTCGCAATAGCGGCGGCAACATGCGCGCTGATGACAACCACTGCGTGGGCCGACGAACATTGTTCAACAGGCAAAACACTGACCGAGGGCAAATTCACCATCGCCACCGGCAATCCAGCGTATTACCCTTGGGTAATAGACGATGCGCCCGAAAGCGGCCAGGGCTTTGAGGCTGCGGTGGCTTATGCTGTCGCTGCTGAAATGGGATTTGCTGCGGAGGACGTGGTTTGGGTACGGTCATCGTTTGATGAGGCGATCCAGCCGGGTGCGAAAGATTTCGACGTCAACATGCAGCAGTATTCGATCACCGCAGAACGTGATGAGGTTGTCGATTTTTCCGCGCCTTACTACAGCGCGCCAATGGCTGTGCTCGTCAGCCCTGGTGCGGTTGATACAGCCCCAACATTTTCGGCCTTGAAAGCGTTGAAGTGGGGTGCGGTTGGATCGACCACCGCGGTGTCAAAACTGACCGACGTCGTGCAACCTGAAAGTGATCTTTTACTCTATGGTGACAACGCAGACGTCAACGCCGCAATGTCCGCAAATCAAATTGATGCGGCCCTGTTTGATTTGCCAACCGCGTTGTTCCTAAGCGCTGTGATGATCGAGGGATCCAAAGTCATTGGCCAGTTTCCTGCGGATGCAGGCGACAACCCTGACCAGTTTGGCATGCTGCTGGAAGAAGGCAATCCGCTGAAGGCCTGCATCGACACCGCGATTGCAGCATTGACGGAAAATGGCACGCTTGCCGCGATTGAGGCAAAGTGGCTGCAGGACACCACCGGTGTTCCATTGATCAAGTAGCATGGCACATCGAGAAGCGGCGCGCATAACACGCCGTGAACATTATGAGCGGCAACAGCGACGGCGCGCGTCGCTGATTGCAGCAGCAAGTACAGCAATAGTTGTTTTGGCCCTCGTGATATTTGTGCCCATGACACCAGGCTGGGAAAAAGTTCAAAAGAGCTTTTTCAATGGTGCCGTCTTGGTCAAATCGTTTCCGAAATTACTGGATGCTTTCAAGATCAACATCATGATCTTTGCATGGTCCGCGCCCGCCATTGCAGTGCTTGGCCTGTTGATTGCCCTCGCCCGCGACACGAAGGCACCGGCATTGTTTCCGCTGCGCATTTTTGGTGCTGTATTTACAGATGTGTTCCGTGGCGTCCCGGTGATCTTGACTGTCTACCTGATCGGTTTTGGCATTCCCGGACTGGGGCTGCCGCGCCCGTGGAATTCACCCTACATCTGGGGATCCCTTGCGCTAATCCTGACCTATTCAGCCTACGTGGCCGAGATCTTCCGCGCCGGTATCGACAGCGTACACCATAGCCAGAGATCAGCCGCGCTGTCACTGGGTCTGTCGGAACGTCAGGCGATGCGCGATGTCATCCTGCCTCAGGCGGTCCGCAATGTGGTGCCCAGTCAGATGAATATGCTGATCGCGTTGCAAAAAGATGTTTCATTGCTCAGCTTCATAGGGCCGGTTGAGATATTTCGGCAGGCCGGTGTGTTTAAATCCTTGCTGGCCAACTTTACGCCCTATGTCGGCGCTGCAATCATCTTTCTGATCGTTACAATTCCCGCTACCCGCTACGCAGATTACCTGATGGCGCGCCAAATGCGGGAACGGCGCTGATGGCAAAGCTTCAGTTGCGTTCGGTCGTCAAACGTTTCGGCCAAGTCATTGTTTGCGATGGCATCGACCTAGACGTGGAAGAGGGTCAGATGGTCTGCCTGATCGGGGCATCCGGTGCGGGCAAATCAACACTGTTGCGATGTATCAATCTGTTGGAACCGATCGAGGAAGGCGAGATTTTCCTGGATGGGCACGACATCGCGGTCCCCGGGCTTGACCCGCAAGATGTGCGCGGGCGGATCGGTATGGTGTTCCAGAATTTCAACCTGTTTCCACATATGACGGCGCTGGAGAATACCATGCTCGCACCACGGCGCGTAAGGGGTCTGTCACGCGCGCAGTTGCAGCCAGAGGTTGAGGCCTTGTTCGGCAAATTCAATTTGGCGGACCGTATGCACAACTACCCCGATCAATTGTCCGGCGGCCAACAGCAACGCGTGGCGATTGTGCGGGCGCTGGCAATGCGCCCCGAAGTGATGCTGTTCGACGAAATTACCTCTGCGCTTGATCCGCAGTTGGTCGGAGAAGTTCTGGATGTTCTGCTGATGTTGAAACAGCAGGGCATGACGATGGTCTTGGCTACGCATGAAATGGGGTTCGCGCGGCAGGCCGCCGACAAGGTATGCTTTCTCAAAGATGGACAGATCATAGAAGAAGGTCCTCCATCCGCCGTATTTGACACACCACAAAAAGACGCCACCAAGGCATTCCTCGCTCGCGCACTTAAGTAACCTGCCTTGACGGAACAACTGAGGCAGTTTGCTGTTGATTGTTGTTTTGAAGAACGCGCTGTCACGGTGGCCTTCCGGGAATTCCAAGCGCACTCGGAACGCTGATACGGACATTGGCTTCAATAACCGCATCTGGGCGACGGGCGCATATGCCAGGTGAGCTTGGTGTTTCCAAACTGGCCCTCCGACACGTCACCACGTCCCGACGTTAGCAAAGCATTTGATCTAGGACTGCGGAGATACTTTCGACGTCAACCTCGAGACCACCCTACCCGTCCCTTTTCAACTGAGTCTGATACCCTTCCATGTGCACGAACATCGCGAAGTAACGGGGTGCAAATTACCCGCGTGCGGAGATAGCCTTGGAAGGCCTCAAGCCAGCGCGTTTCAACGCGCTGGGAGCATTGCGACCGTTTGCTGCGACTTACACGGCGGTCAGCTATGCGCAGATTGCCGGCATTGCAAAGTTGAGTAGCCAGAGACGTCAATCGCCGAGTTCAGCCCTTTTGATAATCCGCAGTTCTCGCAGAATGTGGCAGCTTTTCTCTCGAAAAACCGCACCGAGGGTGTTCGCCAGCTTTGCAACTCGTGTCCCTCCGCTTGTGACGTGCGCAATTTTGTAGCAAAGTTTAAGCGAACGTTAGAGCTATCGCATCGCACAATAATCACTTTGGAGCTCAATCATGACACTTAAAGTTGTGGGCGCAGGTATCGGGCGCACTGGTACTTTTTCTTTGAAGCATGCTTTGGAGCGGCTGGGTTTCGGACCCTGCCATCACATGATCGAACTGCTTGGGAACATGCCGCAGCAGCTGCCGCTCTGGCAATCAGCGGTTGCCGGTCAGCCAGACTGGGATCGGATCTACATGGGTTATCATAGTGCCGTCGATTGGCCTACGGCGCGATTTTACCGTGAATTACATGCGGTCTATCCGGACGCAAAGTTCATTCTTGGACATCGCAGCCCCCAAAGCTGGGCAGAAAGCTTTTCTCAAACCATCTACATGGCTCTTTCTGACATCGAAAAGGCACCGGCAGAACAGCATGACTGGCTCCGCATGGTGACTGAGCTGATTACCCAGAACGGTATTCCCCCCGGCCTTGATGTGGCTGGGCTGGAGCAGGCCTACATCGCGCATGTCGAGGCGGTAAAGGGTTCCATTCCCCCGGAACAGCTTTTGGTGTTTGAGGCCAAAGACGGTTGGGAGCCGTTGTGCGAGTTTCTAAGTCTTCCAGTACCCGACGAACCTTATCCACGGACGAATGATCGGGCGGAATTCTGGGAGCACATGAAGGGGGAGGCCTGAGAACCGCAGGCGGGCTTGCGAATTTTTCCAATCAGGCAATAATCAGCTTTATTGGAAAGCAGTAAGCATATGGAAGAAATCCGAAGACTCGCAGCGATTCTTTTTGCTGATATTGCGGGGTTTAGTCGCCTCACTCACGAAGATGAGGATGGCATGCTCGCAGAATTGCGAAATTTGCGCCGCGAGGTCATCGATCCGACGGTCGCAGCCCACAGTGGGCGCGTGGTAAAGCGCACGGGCGACGGCGCGCTTGTAGAGTTTCGCAGCGTTGTCCAAGCGACACGCTGCGCAATCCAACTTCAGAATACCATGGCGGAACGAAACGCAGGTGCGCCGTCGGACCGCCGAATTGAGTTTCGTATTGGCATTCACCTTGGTGATGTCGTCGAAGAAGAAGATGGCGATTTGATGGGTGATGGTGTCAATGTCGCCGCGCGTCTTGAGGGGATTGCAAAAGCAGGTGCGATCTGCATTTCCGATGATGCCTATCGGCACGTGCGGACGCGTCTCGACATGTCGGTCACCGACATGGGCGAGCAGATGCTCAAAAACATCGCCGAGCCGATGAAAGTCTACGCATTGCAGGTTGGGACACCCAGCAAAACGGCTGGCCCTGCGCTCGATCTATCGGCAGATGCATTGTCACTCGATAAACCTTCCATTGCGGTGCTGCCATTCACCAACATGTCGGGCGATCCTGAGCAGGAATATTTTGCCGATGGCATGGCAGAAGACATTATCACGGCATTGTCCAAATTTGAGCAGCTATTCGTGATCGCGCGCAACTCGAGCTTTGTCTACAAGGGACGTGCAGTCGACATCATGCAGGTCGGACGGGATCTTGGGGTACGATACGTTCTGGAAGGCAGCGTGCGCAAAGCAGGCGACCGGGTGCGTATCACCGGCCAGCTTATAAATGCCGCTACCGGGAACCACCTCTGGGCCGACAGGTTTGATGGACACCTTGAAAATGTATTTGATCTTCAAGATGAGATTACGGCAAGCGTAGTCGGCGCAATTGAGCCCACTGTGCGCAAGGCGGAAATCGAGCGGGCAAAGACCAAGCGCCCCGAGCATATGGGAGCCTACGATCTGTTTCTGCAGGCGCTTCCGCACATCTATGCGATCCGTCCCGAAAGCAACTTGAAAGCGCTGGAATTCTTGATGAAGGCCATAGAAATCGATCCAGACTACGCGCCCGCCTTGGGGCATGCGAGCTGGTGTCTTGTTCAGCGGATCACGCGCCCTTGGGACAATTTCAGCGAGGATGATCTGAATCTGGCCGTATCCTTTGCACGCCGTGTTCTGGACGTGGGCAGCGATGATGCGCAAGCAGTCGTTTTGGGAGGGTTCACACTTGTCATGCTGCGCGCCGATTACCTTGCGGGTCTGGACGCCGTGCGGCGTGCAATCAACCTCAACCCCGGGTCAGGATTTGTGAATTCCATGGCTGGCTGCGCGCTGGTTTTTGGCGATAACGCCGAAGCGGGGCTGATGCTATTGGATCGCGCCATGGCTCTAGGACCGCAGGATCCGAATTTTTTCAGCCATCTGCTTGTTTCTGCTGCCGGTCACCTGTTTTCTGGTCATCCTGAAAGGGCCTTGGAACTGGCCAATCAATCGCTCGCGCTGAACGCGACGGTGGATTCGACCTATTGGGTGTTGATTGCCACTTACACGGCGCTTGGCAGGCTTGAGGATGCAAAGCGTACCGCGAGACTGTTACTTGCTGCTTATCCAAAGACGACTGCTTCGGGGTACAGACGCGTGCTACCAATCAGGAACAAAACGTCTCTTGAGATGGTGACTAACAGCTGCCGAGAAGCTGGTATCCCCGAATAGGCCAAAACCCAATACGCCGCCCTCGGTGAATGGCCCGAGGCGACCCTGCATGGGCTGTCGGAATCCGATATGGAGGTCCGATTCTGGTCTGGCAGCAGTCATTGGAGGTGTCTCGCGCGAAAGGCCGTTTTGGGCCGGAACAACTGGGTGAAAGTCACCTTGCGGACCGCGTGCTTTGATTAACCGCCCCATATCCCGCGCGCCGCGCTTAGACATGCGATGACGATAAGAAATATGCCCATTGCGCGGCTGAGCTTAATCTCAAGTGTTCTGCCGTTGCTTAATCTGCTTGTCAGTTTCGACATCGACCATGCGCTGCCACCATAGATCGCGATCTGAACAAGGGCGATGACCATGCCAAGGATAATCACCTGAATTCCGAACGACCCCTTTTCGGGCTGGATAAACTGGGGAAAGATCGCGAACATGAAGAAATAGGCTTTGGGGTTCAGCAGACAGGTGATGACCCCTTGTCCCATGGTGGTAAAATGCGACCGTGCCTTTGTGGCATGCGCGGACTGGGGACCTGGTACCGTCATCAGAAGCTGGTAGCCAAGCCAAGCCAAATAAGCAGCGCCTAAAAACAACATCACCGAAAACGCGCCGGGCACTGCCTGTAAAATCAAACCGATCCCAAGATAGGCCATAACGCTATGCGCCATCCCACCGACAACAATGCCACTTATGGCAGCCAAGCCGATACTGCGACCACCCGCCAACGTATTACCTATGACGAACGCCATGTCAGAGCCGGGTAAGGCAATGATCCCCACAACCAGAATGAAAAAGATCCAAAGTTGTCCCGCCCCGATGAGGGAAATCAGTGCCATGCTGCTGCTCCTGCATTGTATTCGGGAAACAGCTATCACTCATTACATGACAAGGAATGTCATGTTTAATCAGAATAATATGCGGCCAGTCGGAATACTTCTTTTTGCACAGCCGAGCGAAGCGTTTGTGGGGCGATCACCTTGGCCTCGGCACCAAGTGACAGAATTTCGCGCACCGTGTTTGCCTCGCCCTCAACTGCCAGATCAATATCCGTGACATCGGGTTGATCTGGTACAGAAAAATGGGCGATCGGCGTCAGACCCATGCCTTTCAATAGGTTTTGCCCCTTTTGTGTCACCCGCAGACGTGCGCGGTTGGGCCTGATGCGGCCTTCAAACGACGAGACCCATTCGCCCCAAAACTGGCTGACGTCAAAATCGGGCGGGCGTTCGAATTTTTTCTCCAATATCGAAAGGCTTTGAATATTGGCAACCTTATAGACCCGCATTGTCTGGTCGCGTCCGATCAGATACCAGACACCAGCCTTCAGCACGACGGCAATCGCATCCAAGTCACGCTGGACCGGGCCTTTCCAGCTTTCATAAAGAATTGAAATGCGCTGATCGGCCCAGATGGCCTGCGCAATGGAAATCACATAAGGCGTTTCCTCTTTCTTGCGGTACCAGCCTAGAGGATCAAGATGAAAACGATCCGCCACCATCGCGGCTTTGACACGTGTTTCCTTGGGAAGAGCGGCCATCAATTTGCGCTCCGTTTGTGACAACGCATCAGTCAACCCAAGATCACCCAGCGCAGTCCCGATCCCTGACAGCATCAAGACGCTCGCTTCATCCGCATCAAGTCCGGTCAGTCTGGTCTGATACCCGTCCAAAAGTCGAAAGCCACCCTGACGGCCACGTTCGGCGTAGATCGGAACACCAGCAGCGCTCAGCTCATCTACATCTCGGTGAATCGTTCTTGGCGAAACCTCTAGTTCCGCTGCTAGCTGATCAGCAGTTCGATGCCCGCGGGCCTGCAAAATCATCAGGATAGATAAGAGACGCGACGCTTTCATGCAAAAATCCTCAAAATTTGCTGTGGCAAATTAATCATGACATCAATTGGCATGTTATGGCAGCTACCGATCGAATGTCATCATCAAAGAAAGGGAACCATAAGACCCAGGCATCGACGACTTACCCGAAGTCGAACCGGACAGACCAAGATGCAGACAGGTATTTGACGACAGTCCCTTTGAAGCGGCCATCGGCACCGCCGCAGCGAAAGCAAACTTTATCAGGCATTGACTGATTTCGGTCTACCATTGATTGCACAGTCTCAGCGAATGTCCGGAATGGCGGGCGGCAGCACAGAACGAAAGCCACGGCCATATCCTGAACTGATTTGAGGTTAACTCAACTGAACTAGCATCTCATCGCTCAAACAAAAATATATTTGCTATCAATGCAGAGTTTGGCGCAGTTTGTCGTCAATCTGACCCACAAAGACATGTAGATGGACATTGTAACCGATATTCAAATGGGGGCCGGATGGATCTGAAATTTCACCATGTCGCAATTATTGTAAGTGATTACGAGACGTCCAAACGGTTTTACACCGAGACACTCGGCCTGCCAGTCATCCTTGAAACCTACCGGGAAGAGCGCCAATCATGGAAGCTTGACCTGATGCTTGGCGATGGCGGACAACTGGAGGTTTTCAGTTTTCCAAGCACGCCTCAGAGACCGACTCAGCCAGAGACCTGTGGCTTGCGGCATCTTGCCTTTCGGGTCTTGGACCTTGACGCTTCCATGCGGTTGCTATCGTCGAAGGACGTCATAATGGAACCCGTCAGAATCGATGAAAACACCGGGTCGAGATTTACGTTCTTTGCCGATCCCGATGGCCTGCCCATCGAACTTTACGAAGTCCGGTAAGGTCTAAGTTCAATGATTTCATGATGTTACACCTCTTAATATTTTTTCTTGTAAAAACTGGAACGTTCCAGTAATAATTTATGGAACGTTCCAGCCCCTATATGCAGGGATTGGACACTCGGGGGGTAACAATGAATAAGATCGTTCCAGTCAGTGAGGCTGTCGGCCGCATTCCGGACGCCGCGATCCTGTCTGTTTCGTCGTCCTCGACCCTTGGGTGCCCGGATGCTGTTCTAAAGGCGATCGGTGAACGATTTACGCACGAAGGGCATCCGCGCGGCATTACCTCTTTGCACCCAATTGCCGCGGGCGACGTCTATGGCGTCAAAGGGATGGACCATATTGCAAAGGATGGCTTGCTGACCCGTGTGCTTGCTGGTTCGTATCCATCCGGCCCCTCAAGCGTTGAAATGCCGGAAATCTGGAAGATGATAGTCGAGAACCGTGTCGCGGCATACAACGTCCCCTCGGGCATCATGTTTGATATGCACCGAGAGGCCGCAGCGTACCGCCCTGGCGTTCTGACCAAGGTCGGCCTGGACACGTTCGTAGACCCCAATAGGCAAGGCTGCGCGATGAACGATCTCGGTTCTGCGGCACCTATCGTGTCCCGAACGGATTTCGCCGGTGAAACCTGGCTGCATTTTCCCAATGTCGTGCCGAATGTCGCGATTATCCGCGCCACCACAGCGGATGAACGGGGCAATTTGACCTATGAACACGAGGGCGCTTATCTGGGTGGTTTGGAACAGGCGATCTGTGTGCGCAACAATGGCGGATTGGTCATCGCGCAGGTCAAACGCGTGACCGCAGCGGGCAGCCTGCGCCCCCATGACGTCCGTGTGCCCGGACATCTGGTCGATTGCGTGGTGGTCGATCCTGATCAAAAGCAAACCACGGAAACACAATATGACCCGGCAATTTCGGGCGAAGTCATGCGCCCATGGGACAGTTTCGGTCTGCCAGAGCATGGGGTGGAAAAAGTCATCGCGCGCCGTGCTGCGCAAGAATTGCGTCGCGGCATGACCGCCAATCTGGGCTTTGGCATCAGCGCGATGATCCCCCGCGTTCTTTTGGAAGAAGGGCATCAAGACGCGGTGACATGGGCGATTGAACAGGGTGCCGTCGGCGGCATACCCCTGACCGGATTTGCGTTCGGATGTGCGTCAAACGCCGACGCGTTCATGCCGTCCCCACAGCAATTCATCTATTTCCAAGGCGCGGGTTTCGACATGTCGTTCCTGTCGTTCCTTGAGGTCGATACACTTGGGAACGTCAACGTCTCAAAGCTTGGCAAGAAACCCTATCTGACCGCAGGCTGCGGCGGGTTCGTGGACATTACCGCACGCGCGAAAAACATCGTCTTCTCCGGCTGGTTCGAGGCCGGGGCCAAGATCAATCTGACCGATAACGGCATCGACATCGCCGCCCCCGGCAAGTTCACCAAAATGGTGGATGAGGTTGAGCATGTCACATTCTCGGGACCGCGCGCAGTTGAGCAAGGACAAAACGTGATCTACGTCACCGAGCGCTGCGTGATCCGATTGACGAAAAACGGGTTGGTGGCCACCGAAATCATGCCGGGCATTGACCCGCAAAAACATATCGTGGGCCCATCCGAGGGCCGTGTCCAGGTGGCGGAAAACGCCACCATCATGCCCAAGTCGCTCTTGGCCGAAACGCCCATGGGGCTGACGTTGTGAGCACGGTGACCTGCACAAATAATGACGACGGCGCTGCTGTCCTGACATTGTGCAATCCGGCAAAATTGAACGCGCTGACCACGGATATGCTGAACCAGCTTGAGGCGCATTTGACCGATCTTGACCGCAACAGGGACGTGCGCGCTGTGATCGTGACCGGTGAAGGGCCAAGGGCATTTTGTTGTGGTGCCGATATTGCCGAATGGGGGCCCCTCGACCCGGCCGAATTCGCCCGAAACTGGGTCCGCGATGGGCACCGGGTCTTTGATCGACTGGCCCGCTTGTCCAAGCCAACAATTGGCGCGCTGAACGGGCATGCCTTTGGCGGTGGTCTGGAACTTGCCGCCTGTTGCGATATCCGCGTAATGGCCCCCCGCGCCACGCTTGCATTGCCAGAGGCAAAAGTCGGCATTGTGCCGGGCTGGTCCGGCACCCAACGGATGGCGCGCTTGCTGCCGGAAGCTGTGGTCAAGGAAATGGCACTGTTTGGTCGCCGCATCTCTGCTGAAAGGGCCTGTGCACTGGGGTTTGCCGCAGAGGTGGTTGAGGATCCCATGATCTGGGCACAGGACATTGTCGCAACGCTCACCGACATATCCCCACGCGCCAATGAAATTGCCAAAGCCATGATCCATGGTGCGGTGGGCGAAGATCGCGCCGCCGCAATTGAAATGCTTGGCAGTGCTGCTGCCGCCGCAAGCGCTGACCGCGACGAAGGCGTTCAAGCCTTCATCGAAAAGCGTTCCCCAAAATTCAACGGACAGTGACCCATGAAAGACCTCACGATCAACAATGCGATTGAATTCGACCTTCCTGCGCCTTTCATCGGCAGGCACCTGATTGCCGGTGAATGGGTCGAAAGCGCGGAGACGTTTGAGCGCGTGTCGCCATCCCACGGCACCGTGGTCAGCGTCTGCGCAAAAGGCGATGAGGCGGTGACCGAGAAAGCGATCAATGCGGCGCGCGGTGCATTTGCGGCCGGCACCTGGAGCCGTGCGTCTGGCAAGGACCGCGCTGCGGTCTTGTTGAAGGTTGCGGACCTGATCGAGGCAAATGTCGAACGCATCGCACTGCTTGAAACATTGGAAAGCGGCAAACCGATTTCCCAATCGCGTGGCGAAGTTGGCGGTGCGGCGGACCTGTGGCGCTATGCGGCGTCTCTGGCGCGCACGGCTCATGGTGACAGCCATAACACACTGGGCGCGGACATGCTGGGCGTTGTGGTCAAAGACCCGATTGGCGTTGTGTCGATCATCACGCCATGGAATTTCCCATTCTGGATCTTGTCTCAAAAGCTGCCCTTCGCACTTGCCGCAGGGTGCACCGTTGTTGTGAAACCGTCCGAAATGACACCGTCATCCACGGTGATGATGGGCGAATTGCTGCTAGAGGCCGGTTTACCCGCTGGGGTCTGCAACATCGTCTTGGGCTATGGCCAGCCCGTGGGCAGCCTGATGTCATCCCACAAGGATGTAGACATGGTGACCTTCACCGGATCGACAGCGGTCGGCAAGCTGATCACGCAGGCCGCGTCCGGCACGCTCAAGAAGGTGGCGCTGGAACTGGGTGGCAAGAACCCGCAGGTGATCTGCCCCGATGCCGATCTGGAAAGTGCCGCTGATGCCGTCACGTTTGGCGTCTATTTCAACGTTGGGCAATGCTGCAATTCCTCAAGCCGGATCATCGTCCATGAAGATATCGCAGCGGATTTCGTGGCCCGTGTCGTGGCCCTGTCTCGCAAGGTGAAATTCGGTGATCCGCTTGATCCCGACACGCAGGTCGGTGCCATCGTGACGGCCGAACACAACGCCAAGATTGACACATATGTTCAGGCCGCCATTGCAGAGGGTGCAACACTGGAACTGGGCGGCAGTGTGCTGCCTGTTGGTGGTCTTGGCGAACAGTTTTACCAACCCACGGTTGTCAGCGGCGTCTCACCCAGCATGGCAATTGCGCGCGAAGAGGTCTTTGGCCCGGTTCTGGTTGTGTTGACCTACCGCACCCTCGACGAGGCGATTACGCTGACGAATGACAGCGATTACGGGCTTTCGGCTGGGATCTGGAGCGAGAATATCCATACCTGTCTTGAATTTGCACGGCGCGCTCAGGCGGGCACGATCTGGACGAACACCTGGATGGACGGCTATCCTGAACTTTCGTTTGGCGGTGTCAAACAATCAGGTCAAGGCCGCGAGATCGGCCACTACGGATTTGAAGAATTTCTCGAGGTGAAATCGCTGGTTATGCGCGTCGGGCGCAGCCGGACACCTTGGGTAAAACAAGACGCCTAAGACAGGCGTCAAAATACGAAACGCAATTATGGGAGGATACCATGCGTTCATTTTTGAAAACGAAAACAGCGATTGCGCTCGCTTTGTCCGTCACTGCGGGCACTGCGGTTGCTGATAGCCACAGTGGTGTTGAAGTTCTGCACTGGTGGACATCGGGTGGTGAAGCGGCAGCACTCAATGTGTTGAAAGACGACCTCGAAGGCCAGGGCATCGGCTGGACCGATATGCCCGTCGCCGGTGGTGGCGGTGAGCAGGCCATGACGGTTCTGCGCGCCCGCGTCACAGCTGGCAATGCACCAACCGCCGTTCAGGGCCTCGGCTTTGACATCATCGACTGGGCGAAACAGGGCTCATTGGCGAACCTCAATGATGTGGCAGCGGCTGAAGGTTGGGACGATGTCGTGCCCGCAGCCTTGCAGCAGTTTGCCAAAGTTGACGGCGCATGGGTCTCTGCACCTGTGAACGTTCACTCAACCAACTGGGTCTGGGCCAACAAGGCGGTTCTGGATGCCAACGGCATCGCGATGCCCGAAACATGGGAAGATTTCGTCGCGGCAATGGAGACTTTGTCCGCAGCGGGCATCACACCAATTGCCCATGGTGGCCAGGCCTGGCAGGAAGCGACAGTCTTTGATGCAGTTGCCATGTCGGTACTTGGGCCAGACGGCTACAAGGCGGCGTTCATTGACCTTGACCCGGCGGTTCTTGGCGGTGAGGGCATGAAGGAAGCCTTTGATCGCATGGCCGTGATCCGCGCCAATGTGGACGATAACTTTTCGGGCCGCGACTGGAACCTTGCAACAGCCATGGTCATCAATGGCGAAGCGGGTTTTCAGATGATGGGTGACTGGGCAAAGGGCGAATTCATCAACGCAGGCAAAGTCCCCGGAGAGGATTTCCTGTGCTTCCGCTTCCCCGGCACATCTGAACAGGTCACTTTCAATGCCGACCAGTTCATGATGTTCGACCAAGGCGGTGACGTATCCGCCGAGCAGGCCGCATTGGCAACAGCGATCCTGTCGCCTTCGTTCCAATCGGCCTTCAATGTGGTCAAAGGTTCTGTTCCTGCTCGCACCGATGTGTCTAACGAGGCATTCGATGCCTGTGGTCAGAAAGGCATGGCGGACTTGGCCGCTGCTGCGGCAAGCAACAACCTTTTCGGGTCCATGGCACATGGTCACGCAAATGAGGCATCCGTCAAGAACGCGATGTATGACGTGATCACCGCGCATTTTAACGGCGAGTACGACAGCGAAACTGCTGTCCAGGAACTCGTCGATGCGGTCGAAATCGCCAAGTAACCACCACGCGGCGGGGCAGCAAAGAGCGTTGCCCCGTCCCCCACCCTGCCCCGTCACATGAGCACAAGGAGGCCGCTTTATGCCCCTGTCCGCCAACGCAGACTTTAAAACGCGGTTTCAGCATTGGCTGCCAAAGCTGGTATTGTCGCCATCCTTGGCTATGGTGTTGGTGTTCGTCTACGGGTTCATTCTGTTCTCGGTGTATCTGTCCTTTACCGACAGCCGGTTGCTGCCGTCATTCGGTTGGGTCGGCTGGGAGAACTATTCAAAGCTCTGGCGTCTGAGCCACTGGAAAACATCGATCACGAATATGGGCATTTTCGCCGCCCTCTATATCGGGATCTGCACAGTTCTGGGTCTTGGCCTCGCTATCTTTCTCGATCAGAAAATTCGCGGCGAAGGTATGATCCGCACAATCTATCTCTACCCGATGGCGCTCAGCTTCATCGTGACAGGCACCGCCTGGAAGTGGTTCCTTGATCCCGGTATCGGTCTTGAGAATGTCATGCAAAGCTGGGGCTGGACCAGTTTCGAATTCGACTGGATCAAGAACGGCGACTTTGCGATCTATACCGTCGTTCTTGCGGCGGTCTGGCAGACCAGCGGGTTTGTCATGGCGATGTTTCTGGCGGGGCTGCGCGGCATCGACAACGAAATTCTCAAGGCCGCGCAGATGGATGGCGCGTCCAATTGGAACCTTTATCGACGGATTATCATTCCGCAATTACGCCCCGCATTTCTGTCGGCTTTCGTGATCCTGAGCCATCTGGCGATCAAGACCTTCGATCTGGTCATTGCACTGACTGGTGGGGGGCCGGGCCGGGCCACGGAACTGCCTGCGACTTTCATGTATTCCTACACGTTCTCGCGCAACCAGATGGGCATTGGCGCGGCTTCGGCCACGATCATGCTGATGACGATTGCGGCGATCATGATCCCATACCTTTACGCTGAACTGCGGGAGAAGAAGTGATGTCAGTCGCGTCTCAAGATACCGCCATTCGCACAGGCCGCGTCATGCGCACATTGATCTATCTTGTGCTGCTGTTGTTCGCACTGTTCTACATGCTGCCGCTCTACGTCATGGTCATCAATTCGGTCAAACCACTGAATGAAATTACCGGCGGCGGCATGATGAACCTGCCGCAGGTCTTTACACTTGAACCTTGGGCCAAGGCCTGGTCTTCGGCCCAGATCGGCGTTCAGCCAACGGGCCTGTCGCCCTACTTCTGGAACTCGATCAAGATGGTCGTACCCGCCGTGGCCATTTCGACCGTGCTTGGCGCGCTCAACGGGTATGTGCTGACCAAATGGCGGTTCAAATACGACACCATCCTGTTCGGGCTGATTTTGTTTGCATGCTTCATCCCGTTTCAGATCGTTCTCATCCCCATGGCAAAGATGCTGGGGTTGATGGGGCTTGCCGGAACAACCTGGGGTCTGGTGCTTGTGCATGTGGTCTATGGGATTGGCTTCACGACGCTTTATTTCCGCAACTACTATGCCGTCTTCCCGACTGAGCTGATCCGCGCGGCGCAAATTGATGGTGCGGGTTTCTTTCAGATATTCTGGCGCATCCTGCTGCCGTCCTCTGGGCCGATCGCCGTTGTTTCGATCATCTGGCAGTTCACCAACATCTGGAACGACTTCCTGTTCGGTGCCTCTTTTGCGGGTGCCGACAGCCAGCCTATGACGGTTGCGCTCAATAATCTGGTGCAGGCCAGCCACGGCGTGAAGGAATACAACGTCCATTTCGCCGGTGCGATCCTTGCCGCACTTCCAACACTTCTCGTCTACATCGTCGCGGGCCGCTACTTCGTGCGCGGTCTGATGGCGGGTTCAGTCAAAGGATAAAACCGATGGGCTTTCTTGATATCGACAATACAACCAAAGCTTACGGCTCAGTCGAAGTTCTGCACAACGTCGACATTTCGGTGCAGGAGGGTGAATTCCTTGTGCTTGTTGGCCCGTCCGGCTGTGGCAAATCCACCCTTTTGAACATGATTGCGGGCCTTGAGGAAATCACCAGCGGCGAGATACGCATCAAGGACAATCTGATGAACGGGGTGCATCCGTCCAAGCGCAATATCGCGATGGTGTTCCAGTCCTACGCGCTCTACCCCAACATGACCGTGGGCCAGAACATCACCTTTGGGCTTGAAATGCATGGTGTCCCCAAGGCGGCACGCGAAAAGGCCATGAAAGAAGCGGCCAGCCTATTGCAAATCGAGGCCTTGCTGGACCGCAAGCCGGGTGCCTTATCGGGCGGGCAGCGTCAGCGGGTGGCAATGGGCCGCGCTCTGGTGCGCAACCCGGATGTGTTTTTGTTTGACGAACCGCTGTCGAACCTCGACGCCAAGCTGCGCGTGGACATGCGCACCGAGATCAAGAAACTGCATCAGAAACTGGGCACGACCATCGTCTACGTCACCCATGACCAGATCGAAGCCATGACCCTGTCAACGCGCATTGCCGTGATGAACGGCGGCTATGTCCAGCAGCTTGGAACCCCACAGGAAATTTACGACACACCCGGAAATATTTTTGTCGCAACTTTCATGGGATCGCCCGCGATGAATGTTGTGGAAGCCAAAGTCGCGATGCAAAATGGGTGCCCGGTGGCGCAGGTGGCACTTCATGACGGCGCGCTGGTGGCGCTGCCCTTCAGTCAGGACAACATGGCCGACTGGGCGGGCAAGGACATTTTGCTCGGCATCCGGCCCGAAACGATCACTGATGAGGACGCCGCTGATCGCAAGTCATCCAACATCGCCCAGATGACCAACCGGATAGTGGTCACCGAACCGGCCGGTTCGGATACTTTTGTGACCATGACACTTGGCGGCAAGGACGTGATCGCACGCATGCGTTCTGACGCGAATGTGCATCCGGGCGCGGACTTTGACTTTGCTGTGAACATGGAAAAGGCTGTCGCCTTTGATCCCGAGACCGAGAACCGGATCGAACCCTGATGCACCCTGATGTCGTCATCATCGGCTCTGGCATGGGCGGGGCGACCTTGGCGGCGGCACTGGCCCCCACAGGGCGGCGGATCCTGATCCTTGAACGTGGACCGCACCTGCGTCCGTCGCCGCAAGATCGCGACGCGGCTGCGATTTTTGGCGATGGTACCTTTCGCAGTGATGAGGATTGGCTTGACGGCACGGACACTCCCTTCAATCCGGGGAACTTTTACAACGTGGGTGGCAATTCAAAATTTTACGGCGCGGCGCTGATCCGGTACCGCGAAACCGACTTTGCCCCGGTGAACCATAAGGGTGGTCGAACGCCGGGCTGGCCCATCTCTTATGCTGATCTTGAACAGGATTATCAGGCGGCTGAACATCTTTATGCCGTGCGCGGCACCTGCGGCGAGGACCCGACCGAGCCCCCCCATTCCGCCGGTTATCCCCATGCTCCTATCCCCGACGAGGCTGACATCGTGGACTTGCGCGCGCGATTGAAGGCCGCGGGCCTGCACCCTTCCTCCATTCCGCTGGGGGTAGATCTCGCAGATTGGCTTTCAGCGGGGCAGACGACATGGGATGGCTATCCCAACACCTGCGGTGCCAAGATGGATGCAGAAACCTGCGGGCTGAAAACGGCATTGGCCCATCCGAATGTTGAGCTGCGCACCGGGTGCCGTGTGACAGCGCTTCTTACCGGGACGGATGATCAGATTGAGAGCATTGTGGTCGATAGCGGCGGCAGTTCAGAGACGATCAAAACCCCGATCGTCGTCGTCGCCGCCGGCGCGGTGCAAACCGCAGCACTTTTTCTGGCCTCGGCCAACGACAACTGGCCCACCGGGCTGGCCAACCGCTCTGATCAGGTCGGGCGCAACTTCATGAACCATAATTGCTCGGCCCTGTTGGCCCTGCATCCCCTGCGCCGCAATCGTGCAGTGTATCAAAAGACCCTGATGGTAAATGATTTTTATCTTGCCTCTGATGGCGCACCCCCTTTGGGCAATGTGCAGATGCTGGGCAAGATCACCGGACCAATCCTTGCCGCCAGCTCAAAGCTTCCCGCGTGGCTGGCGGGCTGGATCGCCGCACGCAGCTTTGATTTCTACGCCATGTCCGAAGACCTGCCCAACCCCGAAAGCAGGGTGACGTTGACGGCCGGGCAGATTAAACTCGACTGGCAGCGGTCCAATTGGGATGCGCATGAAATGCTGGTGGCCAAGCTGAAACGCATCTTGCGCCGCGCGGGGTTCCCGGTTGTTCTGTCGCAATCGTTTGATCGGCGCACCCCATCGCACCAATGCGGCACTGCACGGATGGGGGCAGACCCGAAATCAAGCGTTGTTGACACGTTCTGTCGCAGCCACGACCACAGAAACCTGTTTATCGTTGACGCGTCTGTTCTGCCCACGTCGGCCGCCGTAAACCCGGCCCTCACGATCGCTGCTCTCGCACTGCGCGCCGGTCGCCACATCGCGGAAACGGAGTTTGCCGCATGATTGGCAAGGGCTACGATTTCATCGTTATCGGTGGCGGGTCCGCAGGCTCGGTCATTGCGGCGCGCCTGTCAGAAAACGCGCAGGCGCGCGTTCTGCTGCTTGAGGCCGGCGGCAGCGACCGACACCCGTTTTTTCATCTGCCCGCAGGCTTTGCCAAGATGACCAAGGGGATCGGCGCATGGGGTTGGTCAACCGTCCCGCAACGCGCGATGCAGGACAAGGTGTTCAACTACACCCAAGCCAAGGTAATCGGCGGCGGCTCTGCCATCAATGCGCAGATATACACCCGTGGGGCCGCGCAGGATTATGACGAATGGCGGCAAATGGGTTGCGAAGGCTGGGCGTACGACGACGTCCTGCCCTATTTCAGGAAATCCGAAGACAACGATACCTACAGTGGCGAATATCACGGCAAAGGCGGCCCAATGGGCGTGTCGATGCCAGCGGCCCCCTTACCGATCTGCGATGCGTTTATCGACGCCGCAGGGCAGATCGGCATCCCAAAGACAACGGACGTAAATGGCACAAGGCAGGATGGTGTGGGATACTACCAACTCACCCAACGCAATGCGCGCAGATCTTCGGCGGCGATGGCTTTTCTGGCCCCCGCAAAGTCCCGCCCGAACCTGACCGTCAAGATGAAAGCACAGGTGCGGCGGATCGTGGTTGAAAGCGGCCGCGCGACAGGTGTCGAGATGGCCGACGGAACCCGCATCATGGCTGACCAAGAGGTGATCTTGTCGTCCGGTGCCATTGGTTCACCACGTCTGCTGCAACTTTCCGGCATCGGGCCAGCGGATCATTTGACATCGCTTGGTATCGAGGTTGCTTTTGACCAACCGGGCGTGGGGTCGAACCTTCAGGATCACCTCGACCTATATGCGATCTGTGAAGTCACGGGTCCGCACACCTATGACCGCTTCGCCAAGCTGCATCTGTCCGCCTATGCCGGGTTGCAGTATCTATTCACCCGCAAGGGTCCGGTCGCTTCCAGTTTGTTCGAAACCGGTGGGTTCTGGTATGCCGACGAAAATGCCCGTTCCCCTGATATCCAGATGCATCTGGGCCTTGGCACCGGAATCGAGGCCGGGGTCGAGGTCATGCGCAATGGCGGGGTGACGCTCAATGCCTGCCACCTGCGCCCACGATCCCGCGGCACCGTCCGCCTGCAAAGCGACAACCCGGCTGATATGCCGCTGATCGATCCCAACTATCTGTCCGACCCCTACGATCGCGATATGTCGATCCGCGGCCTGAAGCTGGTGCAGAAGATTCTGGCTCAGGATGCGCTCAAACCCTACATCATGGCCGAACGCCTGCCCGGCCCGGATGTGCGCACCGATGAGGATTATTTCAACTTCATCTGCGTGCATTCCAAGACCTCGCACCACTGCGCTGGCACCTGTCGGATGGGCAGTGACGCCGATGCCGTGCTTGACCCGCGCCTGAGATTCAATGGGATCGACGGGCTGCGGGTCGCAGATGCATCAGTGATGCCGACCGTTAATTCATCCAACACCAACGCCCCTGCGATCATGATCGGTGAAAAAGCCGCCGATATGATCAAGCAAGATCGAGGAATGACACAATGATCCGCCATATCGTTCTGACCAAATTCAAGCCTGACACCACCGAAGACAAAATCGAGGGAATTTACGCGGGCCTGTCCGCCCTGGCCGAAAAACTCCCCGGCGCACAGAATTTCACCGGCGGGCGCTCTGAAAGCCCCGAACAGATCGAACGCGGCTACATGCACGGCTTTGTCATCGACTTTGACAATTGGGCGGCGCTGAAAAACTACGCGGATAACCCGGAACATCAGGCACTGGGTGGCCAACTTGTCGCTAATGCCACAGGCGGGATCGACGGCATTCTCGTGCTTGATCTGGACGTCTGATGAAGATCACGGAAACCAATGCTTGATGCACCGACGGGACACAAAAGAAAAATGAAAGAACGCCCCACAATCCTTGATGTTGCGAAACGCGCTGGCGTGTCGAAATCGACGGTCAGCCTTGTGCTGCAAGGGTCCGCCGTCAAGGAAACGACGCGGGTGGCCGTGCGGCAGGCGATGGCAGACATCGGATATGTTTATAACCGCTCCGCCGCCACGTTGCGGTCGTCGTCCTCCGGTTTGATCGGTCTGGTCATCAACGATTTGCGCAACCCGTTTTTTACGGAATTTGCAGCCCTGTTCCAAATGGAACTGGCGCGCAATGGCTATGCCACCGTGCTTGCGAACACAGACGAAGATCCATCGCTGCAAACCCGGATGATATCGTCGCTTGTTGAGCATGGGGTGTCAGGATTCATCATCTCGCCAAGCTATGGCGATGAACAAGAAACGTTGAGCGTCTTGAATGCGTCAAACACACCGACCCTTCAGGTCTTTCGGTCGCTCAAGTCGGGAGACCCAAAGTTTCCTTTCCTGGCCCCGGACTACCTGCGTGGCGGACGCCTTGCGGCTGAACACCTGCTTGAGATGGGATGCAAACGGATCGCATTCCTTGGCGGGCTTGATGGCCGCGCTGTCACCGAGGAACGCATGAGCGGATATCTGTCCGTCCTGTCCGAGAATGCGATGGCGCCCGTTGTCCTGACCGGACAGGCAACACGGTCTTTTGGCAAGACCATGGCTGCGAAACTGCAGGCTGATCATCCGGAGGTCGACGGTGTGATCTGCTTCAATGATCTTGTCGCATTGGGTGTTTTGGCGGCGTGTCCAGAGCTTGGCGTCAAAGTCGGTACCGACCTGCGCGTTGTGGGTTTTGACGACATCGAAGATTGCCAGGACAGCTATCCGCCGCTGAGCTCTGTCAGCTGCAATATCCCTGATTTCGCAAAATCCACTGCAGCGCAGATTTTGGGGTGGGTCAAGGACGGCAAAATGCCCGAAATGACCGCGCGCAGCCCTGTTCAACTGATCAAACGGGCCTCAAGCGGGTCCTGACCAGACATCGTATAACCGGGATAAATCCCCACTTGTACGCCGATAAATGATGGAACGTTCCAGCCTGGAACAGACGAAAGGAAGACGGACATGACTGAGGTAAAAGTTGCCGTTTTGGGTGCATCAGGTTGGATGGGCAAGGTCCACACCATGGCCTATCAGACCTTTCCGCATTTCTTTGGGGAAAGCGGCGGCACGGCGCGGGTTGTCGCACTGGTCGGCGGAAAATCATCAACGCCGCAAGACCTTGCTTTTCGCGCACCGGGTGCAAAAATTCTGGCCAACTGGCAAGAGGCTGTGGCCGATCCTGATGTGGACCTGATTGATATCTGCCTGCCCGACAATCTGCACTACGATGTGGCAAAGGCGGCGTTGCTGGCCGGCAAGCATGTTTTTTGCGAAAAGCCCTTGGCCGATACCGCCGCACAGGCGCGAGAACTCGCCGACATCGCCAAAGCCAAGGGGCTGATCACCCGCGTGGGCCACGCCTTTCCGCGCAATCCAGTGCACGACCGCGCGAAAGAGATTATCGACGCAGGCGAAATCGGCGAAATCAAGCTCTTCAAGGGCTGCCAGCATGTGGATATGTATGGTGACCCCCTCGCGCCCTATATGTGGCGCGCGAACGGAGATCTGGCCCCAACGGGGATCGTCGGCGATACCGGCAGCCACGTCTTTAGCTTCATGGATTTTTTGGTTGGCAAGGTCAGCGCGCTGATTGCCGACAACTTCATTGTAACACCCAAAAGACCCGTCGTTGAAGGCGTCGGGCTGGGTGCCGAAACGGCGCTTTCAGGTGATGAGGACTGGGCAGACATCACCAATCCCGATGGGTCCAACATCCTGTGCACCTTTGCCAATGGCGCACGCGGTCTGGTCGATTTCAGCCGCATCGCCACGGGTCGCAAGTTCATGCAGACCTATGAAATATATGGCACCAAGGGCAGTCTGGCCTACACCTATGATGAGGTGAACCGCCTGCGGTTCTATACGAACGACGACAAGGTCGGACGGCGCGGCTACCGCGAGCTCAACGTCGGTCCAGAGCATGAAACCTACAAAGCCTTCCTGCCGCTGCCCAATTTCGCGCTTGGCTACAACGAAAGCAAAATCATTGAGGCGGCCGAAGTCATTCAATCCATCGTTGCCAACACCCCCATGTGGCCGACCTTTGAGACGGGCCATCACATCTGCCAGATTGTCGATGCCTGTATGGAATCGTCGCGCCTGAAACGCTGGGTCGACATCCCGTGACCTGCTGCCCGATCAAAAAGAAGGTCGCGAGATGAGCCTGTCCGTCCCTCAACATATCCTTGATGCGCTGACCGACGTCGCGATGCCGCGCCTCGGCAACGCCCCTGACACGGGCGAACGGATGACCGTGGATGGATTCGACGTCCCTGTGTTTCGCGCCGGAAGCCTCGTGATCGGAAGCGGTGCCGCTGGACTGCGTGCCGCCGTCGAGATGAAGCGCCGCGCCGTTGATGTGACTATCATCAGTCAAAGTGCATGGGGCGGCACGTCCGCCTGTTCGGGGTCGGACAAACAAACGCTGCACACCGCCAACACCAAGGATCAGGGTGACAACTTTCTGGATATGGCCGCCGCGATCCGGGCGGGTGGTGCCATGGATGAAGACACCGCCTATATCGAGGCCGTCGGCTCAATCCGGGCGATGGCGTCGCTGCAGTATCTGGGTCTGCCGTTGCCGCAGGATGAACTGGGCGGCACGCTGCGATATCAGACCGATCATGATGAGGTTGGCCGCGCGACATCCTGCGGGCCACGCACGTCGCGCCTCATGGTCAAGGTTCTGGCCGAGGAAGCGCTGCGTCTCGGCATTCCATTTTACAACCATACGACCGCCGTGAAGGTCTTGACCAAGCAAGAAGGTGATCAGTTGCGCGTCATCGGCGTGCTGACCATCCGGCCCAAAACAAGCACCGACTCAAATCCCTACGGTCTGGCGGTCTTCCAATGCGAGGCCCTCGTCTTTGCCGCAGGTGGCCCCGGCGAGATGTACCGCGACAGCGTGTTCCCCAACGGCTGCTTTGGCACGCTTGGGCTGGCGCTGGAAACGGGGCTCGCGCTGGTGAACATCACCGAAAGCCAGTTCGGCATCGGCACCCGTCGCGAAGGGTTCCCCTGGAACCTGTCAGGCACCTATGTGCAGGTGATCCCGCATATTTATTCCGTGGATGCGGATGGCCAAGAGCATCGTTTTCTGGCCGACTATTATCGCACCACGCAAGAAATGGCCTCGAACATCTTTCGCAAAGGCTATCAATGGCCCTTCCATGCCAGCCGGATGCTGAACTTCGAATCCAGCCTTGTGGATCTGGCGATCTACCGCGAGGGCCAGAAAGGGCGGCGGGTCTTTCTTGACTTCAACCGCAACCTCTTGCCGGTGCCCGGTGATCAGGACTTCAGCCTGGATCGGCTCGACCCTGACGTTGGGGATTACCTCAAACGGTCGGGAGCCAATCAAGACCTGCCCATTGACCGTCTGCGCCATATGAATCCTCTCGCGATCGAACTTTATAAACGCTACAAGGTGGATATCACTGCCGATCCGTTGGAGTTTGCCGTCAACAACCAGCACATGAACGGCGGCATCGCCGTCGATACCTGGGGGCGGACCAACATCGCTGGCATCTATGCGGTGGGCGAGGCCGCAGGCACCCATGGCGCAACACGCCCCGGCGGATCTGCATTGAATGCAGGTCAGGTCTTTGGCACTCGGGTCGCCGAACACATCGCGGCCAGTGGTCGCGCAGCGGCGCCCGCAAATGCGGATGCACGCGCGCAAACCGGTGACGCTGTTGCAGCTATCCTCGCCGTCCTGAACGCTGACAGCCCCTATGCCGTGGCAGACGTGCGTCGCGAAATTCAGGCCCGAATGAGCGATCACGCAGGTATCCTGTGCCACGCCAAAGATGTTGAACGTGCGCATCAAGACGCCCGCAAGCTTAGTCAGGCGGTTCGTGAAAACGGGCTTTCATTTACCCGCAACAACGAAGCCGCCCGCGTCGTGCAATGGCAGCAGATGGCCCTCGCGTCAGAGGCGGTGCTTGCCGCGCTTGATTTCTATATCGTCCAAGGCGGCGGCAGCCGTGGCGCACGCGCTATCTGTGACCCGGAAGGCGCGTCCCTGCCACAATCGCGCACCGGACCGCTGCCAGAGGTGAGGTTCCGCCCGGAACGCGCAGAAGACATGCAATCGCAAATTCTTGTGCGGCTGGTTGGCAATGACATGGCCGTCATCACCCGCCCCATCCGCACTTTCGACACGCAGGCCAAATCGGTATTTGAGCGCGACTGGCCCGCCTGGCTGACAGGCAGCATCTTTGATCTCGCAGATGAAACTGGCACGACGTGATGGATTTCAGATCCACCAAAGTGGTCGCAATCGGTGAGGCCATGATTGAAATGGCAGTGATTGGCGATGATACCTATCGGCGCAGTTTTGCCGGCGACACCTTCAATACGGCCTGGCATATGGCGCAGATTCTGGGCACCCTGGGACAAGTTGGCTTTGTCACAAAAGTAGGTAGGGATTCGGTCTCGGATGCCTTCATCAACCGGCTCACAGACGACGGCATGGATGTTTCGTGCATTGGACGCGTCGATGACCGCACCATGGGCCTCTATATGATCGCCCTGAAGGGGGTAGAACGTGATTTCCAGTACTGGCGGTCATACTCCGCTGCGCGGCTATTGGCGGACGACCCAAACTGGCTGACGAAGGCAATTGGTCAGCCGGGCCTCATTCACCTTTCGGGCATTACACTCGCGATCTTGTCGGCTGATGCGCGCGCGCACCTCCGGGATGTGATCGCCACGGCCCGCTCGCATGGCGCACGCCTGTCTTTCGACCCGAATGTGCGCCCCAGGCTTTGGTCCTCCCCAGATGAGACCCGCACAACCCTGTCTGCCTTTTTTGAGATCACCGACATAGCCCTGCCCAGTTTTGACGATGAGGCGGCGCTCTGGGGCGACACATCCCCACAGGCGACACTGGACCGGCTGCACAAAGCCGGCGTCACGGAAATTGTGATCAAGGACGGTGCCGGTCCGGTTATGGGTTTGTGCGACGGCACACAAACAACGGTTGAAACCCCTTCAGTCAGCGGCATGCGTGATACCACAGGCGCAGGCGATGCCTTTAACGCGGGCTATCTGGCGGCCCGCCTTTCAGGGCACGCTCAGCAGGACGCAATTGCGTTCGGCCAGTCAGTATCGTCCGAAGTTCTTCGGCATTTCGGCGCCCGAATTCCAAAGGAGCATATCCCCAGACTGTTCTGAAGAATGATAGGGTACAAGGACGCGCGGCCGCGACACCAAATGGTCCGTTCGCAAGCGAAGAGGCACTATGTGTCTTAGCTGCAGGTTGCAGCAACGGATCGCCGCGTTCGGGCGGCGATCTTCACTTTGCCGCGTCAGACAATGACATTTGCCGTGTGCAGCACTGCATGGCTGTACATGGTGCCGCTCACCGCGCAAAAAGAACTGCGCCCGCCTTCGGATGACGAACGGCGGAGACCGTTCTTGAATGTCGTCAGAGGCCGATCCTTTTTACAAAAGCAAACGCATATTCCCATTCGGCCCGCAGATACCAGACAGCGCTGTCCCCTTCGTCTTACAATGCGAAAGCTGTACTGCACGCAGCTTCCCTGCCCTGCGATAGATTTCAGCGGCCCTTGTTCGATTCATTGATTGGGTGCCGTACCCGCTGTGTTCCAGACCAATCAAGATGACCCAGCCTCGCACAAGTCCGCCTTACTCAAGCGCTCAGAGATGAGGACGAGCATCGAAAAGACCGTGAAATCCGATCATCTCAGGATGACTGCACCCAGTTGATCACAGTGTCTCTTGTCTTTTCAGTCAACCCGACCTGAACGGGCTTAATTATTCGAAGAGGCGATCTGTGTTCCAGACTCTGCGTTTTGGAGGTGACGGCAGAAAGTTGAACTCTCGCCATGATTTTGCCCTCCATCTGCCCCTTACCGAGACATCGGCACAGCGTTGAGGACAGATCAAAGCCCACGATTCCCCGCCGTCTTTTCGCGGCGCGCGCCCAGCCCAAAACGACACCTCCGCATTCGAGTTCGAAGCCGCCGTTTATTGCGTGGTGCATGAATGCACCTGTGTGGATTGCTACTGCAAAGCAAGACATACCTGAAACTAATTTCGCGCAGGTTCCAAGCTGACGTGTGTCCAGCCCTATAACGCAGCGCAGACGGACGCTGGCCCTCCCTCTCATCGCTGCAAGCAGCCACTGCCGGGCAGTGGATGGTTTCTGCAAACCAAGTCCCAAACCGCTTCTCGGACAATAGATGTCTCTGACATTCGACGGGATGTCTTGGCTGACGGGCTGACTATGCTCAATCATTTCAATGGTCTTGCTGTCTCGTGTGTTCTGTTCTCCTCAGTTTAGGCCTTATGGGGTCTGTAGTGTTCGTTCTTGGTCAGGACTGCCCAAATGATCCGGGCGGTTTGTTTGCCATTGCCACTGTGGCCAGGCTGACGGGTTTGCGTTCAAGCAGGGCCTGCGTCCACGGATCGTGCGCAGTCAGGGTGGGGCACGACCGCGGTTGAGACCGACATCAATCCGGTTATTTCTGTGCCGTTGAAAGAACTAAAGGCGCGTGAATCCCATCACGACAGGTTGATCATCAGATCACCATCCGGCGGCTGGCTAAGCCGGATCGATCCGAACGCATCGGGCATTATGCTCAACATCCATTTTGAGAACGCGCTAAAGCACACCAGAGGCGACTTGCCAGTGCATGTGGATGCCAGTCAGATGGGCCGCGTTGTGATCTCCAACCATCGTGACACACTCGCTCCGGAAGACCTCGATGTGATCAAACAAAGGTTTAAGCGCAAGGGACCGATGTCAGACGGATATTGCTTGGGCCTGTCGATTGTTCATGAGCTGTGCAACCATTCCGGCTGTACGGTTGAGTTGATTTCACCGCAAAGCGGCAAACACCGTGGTTCCACTGCGATCCTGAACATCCCGCTCACGCGCGAATAGCACTTTGGCCAGCTTCGCCACTGAAATGCCTGCTACTCTGCGCACCTCGTCAAAACACCTGCTTGTGTCCCTGATGTGATCCGGGCAATCCTAGCGGCCATGACCAATCAACAATCCATCAACATCAGCTCTGACACCCTGTGCGCCACCATATTGCCGCAAGGGGCCGCATTGGTGGGTGTGCGTTTTGCGGGTCAGACCCGAAATCTGGTCATCGGGTTCGCAAATCCCGCAGATCATATCAATGTGCCGATTTGCGCAGGATCGCTGGTCGGGCCGATCGCCAACAGGGTGGAGGACGGGCGGATCACACTGGACGGCCAGACCTACCAAATGCCACAGAATGAAAACACCAATTGCCTGCATTCCGGGCCGGACGGGCTGCACACACGTTTCTGGCAAATCGAATTGCAGACCCCTGAAAGCGTGACGCTGTCTTGCGTCCTGGCGGACGGTGTGAATGGCCTGCCCGGCAATCGGCGGATCCTGGCGCGCTACAGCGTCAAGGCAGACACACTGACCCTTACCATCAAGGCTACCACCGACCGGGCGACACCGATGAACGTCGCAGCGCACCCCTATTGGAACCTGGATGGGATGCCCGACGTCGGCGGGCACCGCATCGCCGTCAATGCAACCCATTATCTGCCGACCGATCCACAAGGGCTGCCCAAAGGTGAAGAACGCCAAACGCGCGGCAGTGAGTTTGACTTTGAAACCGGGAAACCCGTGCCACTGACCCCGTCGCTGGATGTAAACTTTTGCCTCGCGTCAGCCCCTTTTGCCTCGCCAAGCCATGCCGCGACCCTCACGGGCAGCGACGGCACCCGGCTTGATATCGCCACCACGGCCCCCGGATTGCAGGTCTACGCAGGGGCATCCCTGCCTGATCTGGCAGTTGAAATGGCCGATTGCCCGCCGCTGAAACCCTATTCCGGGATCGCCCTTGAGCCCCAGCATTGGCCGGATGCACCGCATCACGATCATTTCCCCCAAATCACTTTGCTACCGGGCCAAACCTATGCCCAAAGTACCCATTTCAGGCTGACCCCGCCCAAAGATTAACGTTCAATCACCTCAATTGCGCCCTGCCCCGGGCCAAATTTGCCGGCATCCTTGCTCTGGGGCAAACCCGACCGGCCTGCCTGCCGGGGGGAAGGAGCATCCTGCAATGGCCCGTTTTGTTAAGAGTGACCTTGGGAAAGACGACTCCGCGCCGGAATCGCCCCCGCACCCTGAGCCTGTGCCGCAACCAGAGACCGACACCTCAGATGAGACACCGCCGCCGCCGGAACCTGCAATTACGGATTATGCCAGCCTCTGACCCCCGTGACATGATCGCGCGTTCATCCTAAAATCGCCGGATGAAGACACCCGTTTCGTCGATCCGCAACCTTGGCCCCGCGTATGAGGCCAGTTGCACCAAAGCTGGCATCAACAGCGCCGAAGAATTGCGCGCCCTTGGTGCCGACACCGCCTATGCGCAATTGCTTAAAAGCGGCATGCGCCCCCATTTCATTGGCTATTATGTATTGGTCATGGGCCTGCAGGGACGCCCATGGAACGATTGCAAGGGGGCAGAAAAAACTGCCCTGCGCGCAAAATTCGATGCCATAAAGGCCCAAAACCATGATCCCGGCACATCAGAATTTGAACGGATGATGAATGTCATCGGCGTGCGCCATTCCTGAATTAATGCAACAGAAGCCGTTGAAACAAAGTGCTAAACCCCTAACTTCAATCATATGAACCTTGATCATCACCCCCATGCCACTGATCTGGCCCGGCTCCGCAAATTGGCGCAGCGCATGGACAGTGCATTCCGCGTGCCGGTCCTTGGCATTCGCGTCGGCTGGGATTCGATGTTTGGTCTGGTGCCCGTCGTCGGCGACGCGCTGACACTGGTGCCGTCGGTCTTTATCTTGCGGGAATCGCTCAGATTGGGGGCATCGAAATCGATCATGGCCCGCATGGGCCTCAATATTGGCATTGACCTGGCCATCGGGGCGATCCCGCTGGTGGGCGATGTCTTTGACATCGGCTGGCGGTCCAACACCCGCAACGTTGACCTGCTGCACAGCCATCTGGCGCAACAGGGTCCGGTTGGTCCGCTCCCCGATCAAAGCGTGACCACCGATACCGCGTAACGAAAAAGGGCCGCATCGCTGCGACCCTTTCTTGTTTGTACTGAACTCTGGCGGCTTAACCGACCAGTTCCAGACCCGAAAAGAAATAGGCGATCTCAACCGCTGCGGTTTCCGGCGCGTCCGACCCGTGAACAGAGTTTTCGCCAACACTTTCAGCAAAATCTGCTCGCACAGTGCCTGCGGCTGCATCTGCGGGGTTTGTGGCCCCCATGACTTCACGGTTCTTGGCAATGGCCCCTTCGCCTTCCAGAACCTGTGCCACAATCGGTGCCGACGCCATGAATTCGCACAGCTCATCATAGAATGGACGCTCTGCGTGCACCTTGTAAAACTCGCCCGCCTGCGCCTTGGTCAGGTGGATGCGCTTTTGTGCAACAATGCGCAGGCCCGCATCTTCGAACTTCTTGTTGATCGCACCTGTCAGGTTGCGGCGTGTTGCATCGGGCTTGATGATCGAAAATGTGCGTTCGAGGGCCATGTGGCGTGCTCCTATCGGTGTTGAATTTGGCCGCTCCCTAACATGGGGTCCGGCCCATGAAAAGCTGTGATTGACGCCGCGCACCCGTTGGTCCACACCGCGCCCATGTTACGCATCTCAGAAATCAACTATTCCGTCGAAGGCCGCCCTCTGTTTGAAGAGGCCAGCGCCGTCATTCCAGATGGTCACAAGGTTGGCCTTGTCGGCCGCAACGGTGCGGGCAAGACGACATTGTTCAAAATCATCCGCGGCGAATTGGGGCTGGACGCCGGTGCCATCTCATTGCCGTCACGCGCCAAGATCGGCGGCGTCGCCCAAGAGGTGCCATCATCCGAAGTATCCTTGATCGACACAGTTCTGGCCGCCGACACCGAACGCGCCGCGCTGATGCTGGAATCAGAGACCGCCACCGAGCCTGCCCGCATTGCCGACATTCAGGCGCGTCTGGCCGACATCGACGCATGGTCCGCCGAAGGCCGAGCCGCCTCGATCCTTAAAGGTCTCGGCTTTGACCACGAAGAACAACAAATGCCCTGCTCCGAATTTTCGGGCGGCTGGCGCATGCGCGTGGCCCTCGCGGGCGTGCTCTTTGCCCAACCCGACCTGCTGTTGCTGGATGAACCGACCAACTACCTCGATCTTGAGGGCGCGCTTTGGCTGGAAAACTACCTCGCCAAATATCCGCACACAGTCATCATCATCAGCCACGACCGCGGCCTGCTGAACCGCGCCGTCAACGGGATATTGCATCTCGAAGACCGCAAACTGACCTTTTACCAAGGGCCCTACGATCAATTCGCCCGCCAGCGCGCCGAAAAACGCGCACAACTGACAGCGATGGCCAAGAAACAACAGGCCCGCAAGGAGCATATGCAAAGCTTTGTAGACCGCTTCAAAGCCAAGGCATCCAAGGCCAAGCAGGCCCAGTCACGCCTCAAAATGATCGAAAAGATGGACATGATCACCCCGCCGGAAGAGGCGGCGCGCAAGGTGTTCACCTTCCCTCAACCCGAAGAATTGTCACCGCCAATCATCAACATTGAGGGTGGTTCAGTCGGCTATTCCGAAGACAACCCGGTGCTGACGCGTCTCAACCTGCGCATTGATCAAGATGACCGTATCGCCCTGCTGGGTAAAAATGGTCAGGGCAAATCGACACTGGCGAAACTATTGTCGGATCGTTTGCCGTTGATGGCTGGCAAGCAGATCAACTCCAACAAACTGCGCGTCGGTTTCTTTGCCCAACATCAGGTTGATGAACTGGTCATTAACGAAACGCCATTGCAACACATGCTGACTGCGCGGCCCGGCGTGATGCAATCCAAACTGCGCGCCCAGCTTGCGGGCTTTGGCCTTGGCCCTGACCAGGCTGACACCGAAGTGGGCCGTTTGTCTGGTGGCCAAAAGGCACGTCTGTCGCTGCTGCTGGCCACACTACATGCCCCGCACTTACTGATCCTCGATGAACCGACCAACCACCTCGACATCGAATCGCGCGAGGCCTTGGTCGAAGCGCTAACACGTTACTCGGGGGCCGTGATCCTTGTCAGTCACGACATGCACTTGCTCTCCATGGTCGTGGATCGTCTTTGGCTGGTCTCTGACGGCACCGTCACCCCCTATGACGATGATCTTGAGGAATACCGCAAGATGCTGCTGACCCCGGCGAAACCCGTCAGCAAAAATCCAAATAAAGCAGCCAAGGAAGCCCCAAAACCCAAACGTGCAAGCCGCGACGAGGTGTTGGCCCTGCGTTCAGAAGCCCGCAAATCCGAAGAGCGCGTCAAGAAAATTAACGACATGCGTGACAAGTTGGCAAAGAAACTTGCCGATCCCGACCTTTACGAAGACGCCAAAAAAGGCGAGCTTGAGGTCTGGAACAAGAAATATGCCGAAGTAATGCAAGCGCTCGACCGAGCCGAAGCGCTCTGGATGACCGCACTTGAAAAACTCGAAAAAGCCACCGCCTGACCATTCTTTTCGCCTTAAATACTTGGGGGTTTGGGGGCAAAGCCCCCATTCGGAATAAACAATGACACTCGACACCGCCTATATGGTCACTGCCCTTGTCACCATGTTTGTGGTGGTCGATCCGATTGCCATTGCGCCGCTGTTTCTGGCTTTGACCCCCGGCATGACCGATGCAGAGCGCCGCCGCGTGGCCTGGCGTGCCTGCATCATTGCCGGTGCCGTGCTGATCATCTTTGCAGCCTTTGGCGAGGCGGTGCTTGGCTTTATCGGCATCTCGATGCCCGCTTTCCGGGTCGCGGGCGGTATCTTGCTGTTCATCACTGCCCTAGACATGCTTTTTGCACGGCGCACCAAACGCCGCGCCGATACCGCCGAAGAAGACGACCACAACGATCCATCCGCCTTTCCGCTTGGCATCCCGCTTATCGCTGGGCCTGGGGCAATTGCGACGGTGATCTTGCTCACCGGCGAAAAACCCGGCTGGGAAGGGTTAATGACTGTCAGCGGCATTACTCTTTTCGTGCTTGTGGTGATGGCGCTGACCTTGCAAGCCAGTGGCTATCTGGAACGGGTGATTGGCAAATCGGTGATCAACGTCATCACCCGGTTGCTGGGCATGTTGCTGGCCGCATTGTCCGTACAATTTGTGCTCGATGGCCTTTCCGCTTTTGGTTTTGGTCCCGGCATGGGCTGACAACCCGGCAAACCGCCCCTATATGACTTCAGTTACCATAAAGGGCACCAAATGGCCGATTTCGACACCTCACGCCTGATCTACCTCATTGTCCTTTTGGTGATGATTGCCGGCTGGTTCCTGATGCAGACCCGCGAAGGTCTGAACAAGACGCTGCAACATGCTGCGGTTTGGGCGATGATCTTTGTTGGCGGTGCCGCAGCCGTGGGCCTGTGGCAAGACATCAGCCGCTCCGCATCCCAGACCCGCATGACAGATGCCGGTCAGATCATTGTTCCGCGCAGTGCGGATGGCCACTATTACCTCACGGTTCAGATCAACGGCACCGATGTGCGCTTTGTGCTCGATACGGGCGCAACCGACATGGTGCTCACCCAGTCTGACGCACGACGTGCAGGGCTGGACCCCGATCAACTGACCTACCAGGGGCGCGCAAACACGGCCAACGGCGAGGTACGGACCGCTTTTGTGCGCCTTGATGCAGTGCAATTGGGTGATGTGACCGACCGCGACGTAGCGGCGGTGGTCAACGGAGGTCAGATGGAGGATTCCCTGCTTGGCATGGGATATCTGCAACGCTGGGGCCGTTTGGAAATCGCCAATGGCGAGCTGATGCTGACCCGTTAGGTTTCCGCCTTCTTTTCCCAGCGACCTGAGGCCTCGGACCAATACTGCGCCGAGGCTCCCGCGTCTTTCAGCGTCTTCCATTGCCCGCGTGCGCGGTCCAATGCAACCTCGTCATCGCCATCAAACAAGATACAGACCCGGTCCAGTGCTGCGACCTCATCCACACCAACATCCGCCCCATGTACCGACATGACACACTGTGGCGCGTTGGCGGCCTCTGTCCCGAAGGTCAACAAAACGGGCTGATCAGCGTCATGCGGCCCGCCTGCAAGCCCATGCGGCAAAAATCCATCCTCCGGCCCCATCCACAGCGCCTTGTCCAGCGCTTCAAGCCCCGCCATATCCGTTCCACGCACCGCAACTTTCCAATCGTTTTCCAACGATTTGCCCAAGAGCATGATCAGCGTGTCCACCAGTGGCTTGCGTGTCAATTGATAGAAATAGGCGGCACCCATGGCCTGATCAATCCTTCTCAAACATATCGGATATCAGACGGTTCAGTGTCGCCACGCCCCATCCGGTCGCTCCTTTTGGGGCCAGCGTTGTATCGGTCTTGACCGACGCCACACCTGCAATGTCCAGATGGATCCATGGCATCCCGTCCTTTACGAACCGTTGCAGGAACTGTGCTGCCGAAATGGCCCCGGCCATGCGACCACCGATGTTCTTCATATCGGCAATGCGGCTTTTCAGCAGATCATCATAGGCTTTGCCCAATGGCATCCGCCAGGCCCCTTCACCTTCGGTTTTGGCGGCTTTCAAAAACGCAGCGCAGAATGCGTCATCATTTGAAAACACGCCTGCATTCTCGTGGCCAAGACTGACGACAATTGCACCCGTCAGTGTTGCAAGATCAATCATCGCCGCAGGTTTGAACCGATCCTGCGCGTACCACATCACGTCACACAAAACCAAACGCCCTTCGGCGTCGGTGTTGATCACTTCTACCGTGTCGCCTTTCATCGAGGTGATGACATCGCCGGGGCGGGTGGCATTGCCCGAGGGCATGTTTTCGACAATGCCCACCAACCCCACGACATTGGCCGCCGCCTTGCGCCGCGCCAGTGACCGCATAACACCCGAGACCACGCCCGCACCGCCCATGTCCATGGTCATGTCTTCCATGCCAGCGCCGGGTTTCAGGCTGATCCCGCCCGTGTCAAAAACCACGCCTTTGCCAACCAGCGCCAGCGGGGCCGCGCCTTTTTTGCCGCCGTCCCAACGCATCACCACCACATGCGATGGGCTATCTGATCCCTGACCAACCGACAAAAGCGTTCTCATTCCAAGGCTTGCAAGATCATCCTCATTCAGAACCTCAACTTTCAGGCCAATGCTTTTCATCTGCGCCAATTGATCCGCAAACGCAGTAGTGGTCAGCACATTTGCTGGTGCATTGGTCAGATCGCGGGTCATAAACGCGCCTTCGGCAATGGCCATCAACGGGGCATAGGCTTCTTGCGCGGCATCCGGCTTGCTGCACATCACACGCACAGCACCTTTGCGCGCTTCCGCGTCGCTTTTATGGTCATCAAAGCGATAATCCCGCAGGGCGACACCATAGGCGACCTCGGCCACCCGCCGGGTTCCCGCCGCAAGGATCAACACATCCGACTGACCGCGCAATTTGGCCAAGGATGCGCCCGCGCGGCGCGCTACATGGCGGTCCGCCCCTTTTGGCAGGCACACCACATCCACTGCATCAGCAGCCAAGCCGCCGGGATAGGCCATCGCCACCGCATCCCCCGGTTTGAGCTTGGCAAAGGGCGCACCCTCGATCAGACGCGCCAAACCGCCACGCGTTAATTTATTCACCCGCCGCGCACCTGCATCCAGGCGGCCATCCCGGTCAATAAGCACCGCAATCCGGCCAGCATGGCCAGCTATTTGGTCAATATCTGTATCGGCAAAAGAGATAGGTGTCAGGTCAGTCATATTGCGCGCCTCAGCTAGAAATTCAAACAAGACCTATCGCGGCACAACGCCCATGACCAGATGGATGAACAGATATCAGTTTTCCCGCACCACATTATGGGTTACGATGCCGAAAAACAGCCGTCAGAGCATCTTTTTGGGGGATCGCAGTGGCCAAATTCGACCGCTATATGCTGTCGCAGCTTCTTGTGCTGTTTGGCTTCTTTGCGCTTGTGCTTGTGGCGTTGTTCTGGATCAACCGTGCTGTCGTTTTGTTTGATCGGTTGATCGGTGACGGCCAATCCGCCCTTGTTTTCCTTGAATTTGCATCACTTGGCCTGCCCAAACTGATCACCACCGTTCTGCCCATCGCGGCATTTGCCGGCGCGGTCTATGTCACCAACCGGATGATGAGCGAATCTGAATTGACCGTGCTGCAATCAACCGGGACCGGCCCATGGCGGTTGGCGCGTCCGGTGCTGGCCTATGGCATCTGCGTCGCCCTCATGATGTCGATTTTGACGCATATTCTGGTGCCGCTGGCGCAGGCGCAGCTGAACCAGCGGGAAAATGAGATATCCCAGAACGTGACCGCGCGGCTCTTGACCGAAGGCACATTTTTACATCCCACCGAAAAAGTTACCTTCTATACCCGCATTATCGACGCCGATGGGGTGCTGCGCGATGTGTTTCTGTCCGATCGCCGAACCCCGAATGAAGGTGTGATCTACACCGCTGCTGAGGCATATCTTGTGCGCAATGGCGATGGGACAACACTGATCATGGTCGATGGTTTGGCGCAACGGCTGAGCAACATCGACAAACGTCTGGCCACGGCAAAGTTTCGCGATTTCTCGTTCGATATTTCCGCCCTCGTGGACAAAAGCACATCTGGCAGCCAATCCATCGGCAATATCACCACGCCGGATCTCATGTCAGATTGGTCCAATCTCGAAAAACGCACCGGCACCAGCGCGGGCGTCATTGCCGAGGAATATCATTCACGTTTTGCCCAACCCTTGTTTTGCATCATCGCGGCGATGATCGGGTTTTCGACGCTGATGGTCGGCGGTTATTCACGGTTCGGCGTGTGGCGCGAAGTGGTGATCTCGTTTGGCCTGTTGATCACCATCGACGGCATCCGCGGGGTGTTGGTCGACCCCGTGCGCAGTGATGCATCTGCCTGGCTGTTGATGTATGTCCCCTCGGCGATTGGATTTATTTTGGTTCTGGCGATGTTATGGCAGGCGTCACACCCCAATTGGCTGCGTCGTTTGCGCCGCAAAGAGGTTGCGCCATGATCCTGCACCTTTATTTCGCCCGCCGCTTTGCAGCGGTGTTCATGATGATCACCATCGCGCTCTTTGCACTGGTGGTGCTGATTGATGGCGTTGATCAGGCACGCAAATTCGGCAGTCTCGACATCGGCTGGAAAAACATCATGGGACTGACCCTGCTGAATACGCCGCAAACCATCAACCTGATCCTGCCGCTGATCGTGATTCTGGCCACCGTCGCGCTGTTTATCTCATTCGCCCGGTCCTCAGAAATGGTGGTCACGCGGGCGGCGGGCCGTTCTGCCATGCGCGCGCTGATTGCCCCTGTGGTTGTTGCCTTTATCATCGGTGTGATGGCGGTGGGCGTGTTGAACCCTATCGTTGCGGCCACTGGCAAACGGTATCTGCAATTGTCCGAGAGTTACCGCGCCGGTGGTGCCTCGGCCTTGTCGATCAGTGACGAAGGGTTGTGGCTGCGTCAGGGCAGCGCCCTGGGCCAGACCGTGATCCGGGCGTGGCGGTCAAACGACGATGCCTCGGTCCTTTATGACGTGACCTTCTTGTCGTATGCGCCGGATGGCGGACCAACACGGCGCATTGAGGCGGCAAGCGCCGCACTCACCGATGTCGGATGGTTGTTGCGCGATGCAAAATCCTGGCCACTGCAGGCAGGCACCAATGCCGAAGGCAACGCGCAATACTACGAGAACCTTACCATACCTTCCACGCTGACCCTCGAACGCATCCGCGAAAGCATTGGGAAACCCGCCGCCGTTTCGATCTATGATTTGCCTGAATTCATTCTGCAGCTCGAACAGGCAGGGTTCAGCCCACGCCGCCACAAAGTGTGGCTTCAAACTGAGCTTGCGCGGCCATTTTTCCTGATCGCGATGGTTCTTGTTGCGAGCGCCTTTACCATGCGTCATACCAGATTTGGTGGTACAGGGGTGGCTGTACTGGCATCTGTGCTATTGGGGTTTGGTTTGTATTTCATCCGCAGCTTTGCGCAAATTTTGGGCGAGAACGGTCAGATACCTGTGGTTCTGGCCGCTTGGGCTCCGCCGACAGCCGCCATTTTGCTGGCGTTGGGCCTGCTCCTACATGCAGAGGACGGCTGATCACATGCGGCTTGTCCTTGCATTTCTTGCACTGATCTCGCTACCAGCTTTGCTGGCCGCACAGGACGCGCCCCCGGCGGCCGCCGTTCTGGTGGCAGATCAGGTGTTCATCACCCACGACCGAACATTGGTGGCACAAGGCAATGTCGAGGCGTTTCAGGGCACGACCCGCATCCGCGCCCAGTCTATCCGCTACAGCCGACAAACCGGGGCTTTGATCATTGAAGGTCCAATTGTGTTAAGCGAAGGCGATGACACCGTCATTCTGGCCGATGCTGCACAGCTTGATCAGGATCTGCAAACCGGCCTTCTGACGGGTGCGCGGTTGATCCTGGATCAGCAATTGCAACTGGCCGCAGTTCAGATCAATCGGGTCGAGGGACGCTACAGCCAGCTTTACAAAACCGCCGTGACCTCCTGCAAGATTTGCGATGACGGCGAAGCACCCCTTTGGCAAATTCGCGCGAAACGCGTTGTACATGACCAGCTCGAACAGCAGCTTTTTTTCGACGAAGCGCAGTTTCGCATCAAGAACATCCCGGTCTTTTACCTGCCCCGGCTGCGGCTGCCAGATCCGACATTGGACCGAGCCACTGGCTTTTTGACGCCCTCCATCCGCACCACATCGCAGTTGGGCACTGGCCTCAAGATCCCCTATTTCATCAAGATAGGCGACAGACGCGACTTGACCGTGACACCCTATCTTTCCAGCAGCACCCGCACCCTTGAGTTGCGCTATCGGCAAGCATACCGGACGGGACGCATTGAATTCAACGGCGCAGTGTCGCGCGATGATGAACGCCCTGGCAAAACACGCGCTTATCTGTTCGGGTCCGGGCACTTTGATCTGGCCCGCGACTACAAGCTGGACTTCGCGATTGAGACAACCAGCGACCGCGCCTATCTGACGGAATATGGGTATTCGGGCAAAGACAGGCTGACATCAGAACTGACCGTAAGTCGGGCGCGCCGGGACCAATATGTCCGTGCCAGCCTCTTTAATTTTGAATCCCTGCGGGACAACGAAAACAACGACACTTTGCCCACGCTGGTATTGGACGGTGAATACCAGCGGCGTTACTTCCCCGCGTCCATGGGCGGCGAGTTTCGCGTCGCGCTGCAGGCGCACAGCCATCGGCGCACTTCCGACCTGAGCATAGATGGACCGGACCCGGACCTGATCGTGGATGGACGCGATGTGGCCCGGATCAATGGCGAGGTTGACTGGCTGCGGCGTTTGACATTGCAATCAGGGGTGGTCGCAGATTTTCGTGTCGGTGCCAATTTTGGCTTTTTCGATATCACGCAGGATTCAACCTTTGCCCAGAACCATTCGGACTTTGTTCCGCATGCAGCGCTGGCGTTGCGCTATCCGATGGTGCGCCGGGGCCGCAACGGCGTCGTGCAAACCTTGGAACCCGTGGCACAGCTTGGGTGGATCGGTGGCGACCGGCTTGTCATTCCCAACGAAGAAAGCACCCGTGTCGAATTCGACGAAGGCAACCTGCTGGCATTGTCACGTTTTCCACGCCCTGATCGCCGCGAACGCCATGGGATCGCCGCCGTGGGCCTGAACTGGTCCCGCATCGATCCCGCAGGCTGGGACGCGCATATTACCGTGGGTCAGGTGCTGCGCGAAAAGGCGGACCCGGCATTCACCAACACCTCCGGATTGGCCGGCACCTCGTCTGATCTGTTGCTTGCGGGCCAGATCAAGACCGCGAACGGCCTGTCACTGACGGGGCGCAGCATTTTTGACAAAGAGTTCAAATTCTCCAAAGCCGAACTGCGCGGCGACTGGGACTTCGCGCGGGGCAGCATGGGCGGCAGTTATGTCTGGCTTGACGCTGACCCGGCCGAGGCCCGCCCCCAGGACATCTCGGAAATATCACTGGATGGCCTGTACAAAATCAGCAGCGCATGGTCTGCCAGCGCAGACTATCGCTTTGACATCGCCGATGACCGCTCCGCAACGGCGGGCTTTGGTCTGACCTATAACAATGAATGTGTCACGGTCGACCTTTCGGTCAATCGCCGCTATTCGTCCTCAACAAGTGTTGAGCCCTCTACCAATATCGGGTTTAACATCGGCCTAAGGGGTTTTGCCGCCTCAACCGGAAAAGAAAGATACGTGCGCTCATGTCGGAACTAATCAAAATGAAATTTTCCAAAGTGATCCGATGCATTGCCGCCTTTGGCCTGATCGCAGTGATGGGTCAGGGGGCTGCGGCGCAAGATTTGTTTGCACCGGTTGCGCGGGTCAACGATTCTGTGGTGACGGAATTTGAAGTCCAGCAGCGGCAGCGGTTCCTGCAATTGCTGAATGCGCCCGGTTCTGATCGCAAAAGCGTGGTTGACGGGCTGATCGATGACCGGTTGCGCAGCGCACTGATGCGCCAGGCGGGCGGCGAACTTTCCCCTGAAGAGGTCCGACAGGGCCAGACCGACTTTGCCGCAAGGGCAAACCTGACCGCAGAAGAATTCATCACCGCTCTGGGCCAGTCTGGTGTGGACGAGGAAACTTTTCGCGATTTTGTGACCATATCGGTGCTTTGGCGTGATTATATCCGCGCCCGCTATGGCAACACCGTGACCATTTCGGACGCCGAAATAGACCGCGCCCTTGGGGCGGACGGCTCAGGCTCCGGCATCCGCGTTCTGTTGTCCGAGATCATCATTCCCGCCCCTCCCCAAAACGCCGCGCGGGTTGCGGCATTGGCGGATCAGATTTCCCAAACCCAGTCCGAGGCAGAGTTCTCAAGCTATGCGCGACGCTATTCCGCGACCGCATCGCGCGGCAACGGGGGTCGGATGCCATGGACCCCACTTGAAAAGCTGCCTCCTTCCTTGCACCCGATCATTCTGGCTCTGGCCCCGGGCGAAGTGACCGCTCCGCTGCCAATTCCGAATGCTATCGCGCTGTTCCAACTGCGCGGCATCGAAGAAACCGGAACCCCCTCACGCGCCTATTCCGAGATTGACTATGCGGCCTATTACATTCCCGGTGGCCGGTCAGAGGCTGGATTGGCGCAAGCGGCCAAAGTGCGCGCCAAGGTTGATGTCTGCGATGATCTTTACGGCATCGCCAAGGGACAGCCCGCCGAAGTGCTTGACCGTGGGGCCAAAAAGCCCGGCGAAATCCCCCAAGATGTCGCCATTGAACTGGCCAAGCTCGATCCCGGTGAATCCTCCATTGCGCTGACCCGCGCGGATGGCCAGACGCTGGTGTTCCTGATGCTGTGCAAACGCACCGCCGAAGCCAACGCTGAGGTTGACCGCGACAGCGTGATCGCATCCATCCGCCAGCGTAAATTGCAGGGCTACGCCGATCAATTGCTCGAACAGCTGCGTGCGGATGCCCAAATTTCGATAAATGAGTAACGGCACCGGCCCGATCGTCATTTCCTGCGGCGAGCCTGCGGGGATCGGACCGGAGGTCGCCGCGCGCGCATGGTCGGCCATCTGCGGTGAAATCCCGATGCTCTGGCTTGGTGACCCGCGTCATCTGCCGGGCGACATACCGCACCGGACCATCCAATCCGCAGATCAGGCGATGACGATCTGCGCCGATGCCCTGCCCGTTCTGGCCTTTGATTTTGGCAGCGACGCGGTACACGGGCACCCGCAACCGGGTCATGCGCAAGGGGTGATTGACATGATTGCACAGGGCGTTGCGATGGTGCGTGACGGTCTGGCCGCAGCGCTTTGTACGGCACCCATTCACAAAAAGGCGCTGAAAGACGGGGCCGGTTTCGCCTACCCCGGCCATACCGAATATCTGGCGGCCCTTGGTGGTGTGGATGATGTGGTAATGATGCTCGCCTCTGACCAATTGCGTGTGGTCCCGGCGACCATCCACATCGCCTTGGAACAGGTCCCGGACCAACTGACCCCAAAGGGATTGCGCCGCACGATCGAGATCACCCATGCCAGCCTCAAGGACCATTTCGGCATTTCGACACCACGCATCACCGTTGCGGGTCTGAATCCGCATGCGGGTGAAGGCGGCACAATGGGCACGCAGGAACGCGACTGGATTGTACCCTTGCTGGCTGAGATGCGGTCAGAAGGGTTTGATCTGACCGGTCCCCTGCCCGCGGACACGATGTTTCACGCCGCCGCGCGCGCACGCTATGATGTGGCCATCGCCATGTACCATGATCAGGCGCTGATCCCGATCAAGACCCTGGACTTTGACAAAGGTGTGAATGTGACCCTCGGCTTGCCGTTTATCCGCACCTCGCCCGACCATGGCACCGCTTTTGACATCGCCGGCAAGGGCATCGCTAACCCAACCAGCATGATTGAAGCTATCAAACTGGCGCACCACATGGCCACGCGTACCACATGAGGTTTCATTGTTTCAAAAATACACATATCCCGGCCCCACCACCCGGCGCGAGGCCTGCAAGATGAGCGCCATCGACACCCTGCCGCCACTTCGCGATGTGATCGCCAGCCACAGCCTCTCTGCGCGCAAATCGCTGGGCCAGAATTTCCTGCTGGATCTGAACCTGACGGCCAAGATTGCCCGGCAGGCCGGTGACTTGAGCGCCTGTGATGTGCTTGAAATCGGTCCCGGCCCCGGCGGGCTGACCCGTGGATTGCTGTCTGAGGGGGCGCGCCATGTGCTGTCGATTGAGAAAGACGCACGCTGCCTTCCTGCTTTGGCCGAGATCGCAGCCGCCTATCCCGGCAGGCTGACGGTCATCGAGGGGGACGCCCTTGAAATTGATCCCCTCGCCCATCTGACACCACCGATCCGGGTTGCAGCGAACCTGCCGTATAATGTCGGCACTGAACTCCTTGTGCGCTGGCTAACCCCGCCGACATGGCCCCCGTTCTGGCAAAGCCTGACCTTGATGTTTCAGCGCGAGGTCGCAGAGCGGATCGTCGCCGCCCCCGGTTCCAAGGCCTATGGTCGTCTGGCCATACTCGCCCAATGGCGCAGCGATGCCCGTATTGTCATGCAATTGCCGCCCGGTGCCTTCACGCCCCCGCCAAAGGTATCCTCAAGTGTGGTGCATCTGACCGCCCTGCCCGCGCCGCGCTTTCCCGCTGATCCCCCCACGCTCAGCCGGGTTGTCGCCACCGCATTCAATCAGCGCCGCAAAATGCTGCGTGCAGCCCTCAAAGGGGCGGCACCGGACATCGAAGCCCATCTGCGCGCCGCTGGCATCAAACCCACCGACCGCGCCGAACAGATCCCGCTTGAAGGCTTCTGTGCACTGGCCCGCGAAATCGAAAAGGCTGCCAAAGCATGATCAGATTACTCGCCCTTTTCTTTTCGCTTGCAGTGCTGAGCGCCTGTGCCGCCGGCCACGGGGAAAACGGACCGCCACGCGGATCAGAGGCCCAGATTGCCCAACTGGCCCAAAGCCTGCGCGCACTTGACCCGCAGGTCGACCCCAGCGAGGCCGCCCGCGCAGCGCGGATTTCCTATGAGTATTCGCACACCCTTGCGATTGCCTATCAAATCACCGATCCGCCGCTGATACACAACGCCAAAGTCAACCGCGGTGAAAAACCGCGCGGCCTGTGCCGCCACTGGGCCGAAGATATGGAGGCACGCCTAAACCAAGAGGGTTTCCAAACGCTGGAGGTTCACCGCGCCATCGCCAATGCCAACAGACGCTTCCTGATCGAACACAGCAGCGCCGTTATTTCGGCGCGCGGCCATACGATGGAACAAGGCATCGTGGTAGACCCCTGGCGCAAGGGCGGCGTGTTGTTCTGGTCGCGTGTTCCCGAGGACACGAAATACCCTTGGCGGCGTCGCTTTGACGTGCAGCGCGAAAAAGGGCTGGTGCGCTATGCATTGCCGGGGGAAGTGGCGGGGTAAAGGCATTTCCCACAGCGGACTGGTCCGCGCAAGATGAACGATTCAGACAACGCCCACACCAAGCAGAACCGGCAGCGACATGCCGTCAGCTTCAATATCAAAAGCAGGCTTTGCGCGAACAGACCTCAACCGTGCTGAAGTGAGCGCATTTCTGATTCGCATTTCCGTCATTCCAACGTCGTCGTCATCCGTTGCCTGCCAGTCCCATTGGATGAATGTCCCGCTGGGCTTGAGCAATCCGACCAAAGACTTTACCGCCCCTTCGTAGTCAGACAAGAACCCACATACAGAGGATGCATAGATTAAATCGAAGCTTGATTGCCAGGCGTGCGCACGTTGAAAGTCAGCATCAAGAACGTTGCCATGCATCGCCACGACATTCGCAATACCCTTGGCGTCCAAAACAGCAATCATCTTTTCTGATGTGTCGATAGCGACCACCTCCCGTACAAAGGGAGCAACGCGTTCAGCCATCAATCCTGTACCGCACCCAAAGTCGAGGATCCGTTTCGATTTCCAGCCTGTGGTGCGAATTTCAACCTCAGTGACGAGAGAAACAAAGGCCAGTTCTGAGTACCGTTGTACGTCGGCATTGTCGTCCCAGCCTTCTGCGTGGTCATTCCAGTTTGCAGTCATCCGATATCTGCCTTGTTGCCTTCGGCGTCTTTATGTCGATTAGAATCAACCCCCATCCCATCTGCAGATCGCTTTGTATGAAACAGGTTTTATCGCCGTTGAAAGTCATTCCGTCACACTTCCAACACCCTCCAAAAAAAGGCCCCGCATCCTGCGAGGCCTTTCCTAACTCATTCTGCCGCTTCGGGCTGATCGCCGCCGCTGCCATCGCCGCCGTTATCATCAGCCTTTGGCTGGTCGGGTTTGCGGCGCGGGGCACGCTTTGGCTTGGGCTTGCTTTCAGGCGTCTCGACCAGACCATTGTCGGGTTCCGCCGCTTCGCCCTGCGTCACAAAATCAGGCAACTGTGACACGGTTTCAGGCTTGCGCCGTGATCTAGGCTTGGGCTTGGGCTGTTGTTGTGGCTGGTCGCCGCTGTGATCGGCATCGCGACGCGGACCGCCCTCATTTTGTTGATTGTCATTCTGCTGCGCGTGCGGCTGTTGGCCCTCGCCCTGATGCTGCGGGGCGTTGTTTTGTGGATTGTTATCTTGAGGGTTGCCTTCGCGCTCCTGGCGCTCTTGGCGCTCGCGGTCACGTTCAATCTGGCGTTCGCGGTTCTGACGCTCTTGCTCTTCACGCTTTGAATCTATTTCACGCTGTGCCTCTGCCAGCAGCCGCAGGTAATGCTCTGCGTGTTGCTGGAAATTCTCCATCGCAACGCGGTCATTGCTAAGCTGGGCGTCACGGGCCAATTGATTGTATTTCTCAATCACCTGACTTGGCGTGCCACGCACTTTGCCTTCCGGGCCTGAGCTGTCGAATACCCGATTGACGACATTGCCGCCTTGATTGTTCTGCGAACGGTTGCGGTTGCTCTTCGACCGGCCCCGAGATCTGGTTGATTTCATGTAAATTTTTCAGCCTTCAATGCTGTTATTCGTAAAACCCGGGTGGCGTAGCAGCACCAATGAATGTCCCGGTTGTGCGAGTTGTTGGGCATAATGCCGCGCGGGACCGCCCGTAAGCATCCACCGCTGCAACAACCTTGAATAAGCATGCCAAATCGCCCACGGCAAGTGTAAAGTGCAATATTAATCCGATGATAGGTTGTTTTTCGCCGTTTTATGCTGGTCTGTCGGCACAAACGACACGCGCGCGGCCATCAAGATCATGTGCAAGCGTAACACGTCCCCATCCAGCGGCACTGAAGATATCGCTGACTTCGCTGCCCTGTTGCCAGCCGATTTCCACCATCACACGCCCCTTTGCCGTCAGATATCCCTGCGCCTGCTCGGCAATTATGCGGTAGGCCGACAAGCCATCAGCGCCATCCGTCAGCGCGATGGCAGGCTCATGCAAGGCAAGCTCAGGCGCAACGTCGGCCATTTCACCCAGCCCCAGATACGGCGGGTTCGACACGATCAGATCAAAGCGCCCTTCGACCGCCTCGAACCAATCGGACTGACCGATCTCTGCACGGTCCTGAACCCCATGCGCCACCGCGTTTGCACTGGCCTGAAGGCATGCAGCCTCCGACACGTCCACGCCAAGGCCGCGCGCGTCCTGCTGCTCGGCCAGCAGCGTCACCAGAATGCACCCCGATCCGGTGCCTAGGTCCAGCACCCGCTCAAACGGTTCCATCAACGCCAATTCAATCAACGTCTCAGTTTCAGGGCGCGGGTCCAGCACATCCCGGCTGATTCTGAAATCACGTCCATAAAACGCACGGCTGCCGATCAGATGCGACACCGGCACCCGCACCGCCCTGAGCGCGATCAGATGCTCGAACCGTTCGGCAATTTCCGGCGCGATTCTTTCGGGGGCAATCAGGGTCACGCGGGCGGCATCAACAGAGGCCGCATGGGCCAGCAATATTCGCGCATCCCGCGCCGGGTCTGGCACCCCGGCAGCGCGCAATCGCGATGCCGCCGCCGCCATGGCCTGCGCTGCGGTCGGCGCGCTCATCCGTTCATCTCGGCCAGCATCCGTGCCTGGGCATCGGCAGTCAGCGCATCGACAATCTCGTCCAGATCACCCTGCATCACCGCATCCAACCGATAAAGCGTCAGGTTGATCCGGTGGTCCGTCATCCGACCTTGCGGGAAATTATAGGTTCTGATCCGTTCTGACCGATCACCCGATCCGACCTGTGCCGCCCGGTTCGCCGAGCGTTCGCTGTCCATCCGGGACCGCTCCAGATCATAGAGCCGCGCCTTGAGCACCTGCATGGCTTTTTCACGGTTGCGGTGCTGGGATTTCTCCGATGACGTGACCACAATGCCGGTCGGCAAATGGGTGATGCGCACAGCAGAATCAGTGGTGTTTACATGCTGGCCGCCTGCCCCCGAGGACCGCATGGTATCAATGCGCAGATCGTTCTGGTTGATCTCGATGTCGACATCTTCGGCCTCCGGCAGCACCGCCACAGTGGCAGCAGAGGTATGGATGCGCCCACCGCTCTCTGTCGTCGGCACCCGCTGCACCCGGTGCACACCGCTTTCGAACTTCAACCGCGCAAACACGTTTTGCCCGGTAATATGCGCCACCACTTCCTTGACACCGCCAAGTTCGGTCATCTGTTCTTCGATCAACTCGAACCCCCAACCGCGCGCTTCGGCATAACGTTGATACATCCGCAGCAAATCAGCAGCAAAAAGCGCGGCCTCGTCGCCGCCCGTACCCGGTCTGATCTCAAGCATTGCGGGCTTGGCATCCGCCGCATCCCGCGGCAAAAGCGCCAGTTGCAACGCCGCTTCGGCACGTGGCAGCGCCGCCCTGAGCATCGGCATTTCCTCTTGTGCCAGTTCCGCCATTTCCGGGTCCACCAACATCGCCTTGGCCTCTGCCATATCGCTCAGCAATTGCTTATAGGCGTCAATCTGTTCAACCACCGGGCGCAGATCGGCATATTCCTTGGCCAAAGCGGCAAAATCCGCCCCGTCCGAGCCAGCCGCCATAGACGCTTCCAAATACTGAAAACGCTGCGAAATTTGTTCAAGGCGGTCCATTGGGATCATATTGTCGTGTCGCTGATGAAACGGCTTTGGTCAAGAGCCTCCGCTGTGCTATATAAGGCACATGATACGCTATGCTATGATCCTGACGCTCCTGCCTTTCACCGCTCTGGCCGATGTCGCGGCACCGGGCGGCAAAACCATTGATTGCTATTGCACCGACCGCAACCACAACCGCGTTGAGCTGGGCGAAACGATCTGTCTGCAGGTCGATGGGCGCATGTTCATGGCGCAATGCCAGATGTCGCTGAATGTACCGATGTGGCGCGAAGTACAACAAGGCTGTCTGAGCAGCCAACTGACCCCGCCAATATCAAAGATAGCTCAGGCCGGTTAAGTCTATTTCAGGTCTGCGCGGTCTGCCCAATCCTTCATGCGCGCTTCATTCACCCCAAAATCCATCTTTCCAAACCTAAGACGTCCGAAAAGCTGAAGGGTGGTCTTGCCTGTGCCTGGCAGCGGCGTCAGCGTAACTGTGGAAAAGTCGGGAAATCCGATTACCTTTGAGCGGGTCATATAGGTGATCTTCCCCGCGTCAGGGCTGCCTGCAATCACCTGCGTGTGCGGCGTGGCCAGTGCCACCGCATGCAGCCGAGCCAGGGCGTCGCGCCCATCACCCTCCTGCACATACTGACCGACAAAACGCCCCACACCGGGATATTCACCCGGCCCCATCACCGGCAATTGCGGATTATGCCATTTGTCGACATCCACAGGGGCAAGACGGACGTAAGCCAAAAAACCCGCAATCAAGATCAGCACGATCCATCCAACCATGCGCAGCCGCCCCCGCTTCTTTTCGCCAAAAAAACTCAATCCCGCCCGCTCAACGATACGCAACGCCGGGCAGAACACACAACATCTCATAGAGGATATTCGCTCCGGTCAGCGCGGTATTGCCAGAGGTGTCATAGGGGGGCGATACCTCAACCAGATCGCCGCCAACAATGTTCAACCCTTTCAGCGCGCGGATCAGCTCCAGTGCCTGCGGCGTGGTCAGCCCGCCAATTTCCGGAGTGCCGGTGCCGGGCGCATAGGCCGGATCAAGGCTGTCGATGTCATAGGTGACATAGACAGGCACATCGCCAATATCGCGCCTGATCTCAGCCCCAAGCGACGCAAGCGACCGCCCCCATAATTCGTGCGCCGGAAATTGCTGAAATCCCCACCCGGCGGCCTCACTGAAGTCTTCAGCCGAATATCCGGTCCCGCGCAACCCGATTTGATAGGTTTTCAAAGGGTTTATCAGCCCTTCTTCATGTGCCCGGCGAAACACCGTTCCATGGGTTTCGCGTTCACCAAACATATCCTCATTCACATCCGCATGGGCATCGACATGGACCAATGCCAGGGGGCCGTGACGCTTCGCCATCGCGCGTAAGATCGGCAGGGTAATCGAATGGTCTCCACCAATCGCCAATGGCATCGCGTCATACTTGAGGATCGCATCATAACTTTCTGAAATAATACGTAAACTATCGCTCAGAGAGAAGGTATTGATCGCCAGATCACCAATGTCCGCCACCTGCAAACTGTCAAAGGGTGCCGCCCCGGTGGCCAGATTATAGGGCCGCAGCATTGCGCTTTCGCTGCGCACCTGCTTGGGCCCAAACCGGGTGCCAGACCGCCACGACGTGCCGATATCCATCGGAATGCCCAGCACCGCCACATCAAGGCCTTTCAGATCATTAACCGACGGCAGACGCATAAATGTGTTCGGCCCGGAAAACCGGGCCAGATCATTGCCGCTGATCGGTTGGTTCTTAATACTCATGTGGTCCTCATCCGATGTCCCAAAAGGCACAAAATCTCGGTCGCAACATGCGCGCCCGCAATGGCCGTGGCCCCCGTGGCGTCAAAGGGCGGCGACACTTCGACAACATCACCGCCCATGATGTTGATCCCCGCCAGATCGCGCAGCATGATGGCGCATTGTGCCGACGTCAGACCACCCCAGACCGGCGTGCCGGTGCCGGGGGCAAAAGCCGGGTCGAGCGCATCAATATCAAAGGTCAGATAGGTTGGGGTATCTCCCAAAACCTCTTTGATCCGCGCAACCGTGGCCACCGGCCCTTTTTCATGCACCTCGCGGGCATCAATGACAGTGACCCCCATTGTGTCCTCATTGGTGGTCCTGATCCCCACCTGCACGGATGTTTTCGGGTTCACGATCCCCGATTTGACCGCTTTGTAAAACATCGTGCCGTGGTCAATCCGGTCCATGTCATCATCGGGCCATGTGTCACTATGCGCATCGAATTGCAGCAGGCTGATCGGCCCATATTTCTCTGCATAGGCCTTGAGCACTGGAAAGGTGATATAGTGATCGCCACCCAGGACCACGCTGGCCGCACCTGCATCCAATATCCCCTTGATATGCGCTTTGAGCGCAGCAGGAAACTGGCTGACGTGACCATAATCAAACGCCAAATCGCCATAATCCGCTATCGCAAATTCGCTGAGCACATCAAAATCCCAGCCATAGGGCGGATCATAGGGTTGCAACGTGCTGGCCTCACGGATCGCACGAGGGCCAAGCCGGGTCCCGGTGCGGTTGGTCACGGCCTGATCAAACGGAATGCCGGTCACCGCGATGTCCACACCGCGCAGGTCCTTGGTATAGCGCCGCCGCAAAAACGACGTCGCCCCACCAAAGGCATTCTCAAAACTCGGCCCCTTGAGGTCCTCACGGGTAAACGCCTGATCCACCTGCGTTTTTGCGTCCTCTAATGCCATTTTTTCCCTCCCAAAGGCTGGGCCTGTTCTACAATCTGCGCAAAGAACGAGGCACCCACTGGGGCCACATCATCGTTAAAGTCATACTCGGGATGATGCAGACCTGGCCCCTCACCCTGACCCAGAAAGAGATAAGCACCGGGGCGTTTTTCCAGCATGTAACTGAAATCCTCGGCACCCATTTCGCGGCTGTATTCCGCGATCACATGATCCGCGCCCGCCACGTCCATTGCCACCTGCGTTGCAAATCTGGCCTTGTCGGCATCGTTGATCGTTGCAGGGTATCCAATTTCATAGATCAGCTCTGCGTCAACACCGTAGCTTGCGGCCTGCCCCGCAGCGATCTCTTTCAGCCGCCGCATCACCATGTCCTGCACGTCCTTGTCAAAAGTGCGCACGGTACCGTTGATATAGGCGGTATCGGGGATCACATTATCAGCAGACCCGGTATGGATCTGAGTGACCGAGACGACCAGTTCCTGCGTGGCCAAATTATTGCGGCTGACAATCGACTGGATGGCCTGTGCTATACCGCAGGCTGCAATCACCGGATCGCAGGTCTCATGCGGCATCGCGCCATGCCCGCCCTTGCCCTTGATGTAAATGTGAAATGAATCAACCGCCGCCATGATGGCCCCGGTCGTCGTATAAAACCCGCCCTGTTCAAACCCCGGCGCATTGTGCAGCGCATAGACCTCGGCGATGTCGAACCGGTCCATCATGCCCTCGTTGACCATCACCTCGGCCCCACCGCCGGTTTCCTCTGCCGGTTGAAAGATCAGCGCAACGCGGCCCGCAAAATTGCGGGTCTCAGCCAGATACTTTGCCGCGCCAAGCAGCATGGTCGTATGCCCATCATGCCCACAGGCGTGCATTTTGCCTGGGTGGATGCTGGCATAGTCCACGCCCGTCGCCTCGATAATCGGCAATCCGTCCATATCGGCGCGCAACCCGATGGTCGGCCCGTCACCCTGGCCATTGATGATTGCCACCAACCCCGTCGTCGCCAACCCTTCGTGCAGTTCATCCACGCCAAATTCGCGCAGCCGTTCTGCCACAAAGGCCGCTGTCTTGTGACATTCCATGCCCAGTTCTGGGATGGTGTGCAGATATTGCCGCCATTCCTTCATCACGGGCGCAAAGGCGGCGATACGGTTCACCACTGGCATGGGCTGGACTCCTTGAGTGCATTCTTGTTGAGGTATCTGACACCAGACAGGACCCAGCCGCAATGCCAGATACACCAAACAATGACGCCCTGATCCACGATACGAATGCCGGCATTGAGCGCCTGTTGGAAATCATGCGCCGCCTGCGCGATCCCGCGTCGGGATGTCCGTGGGATATCGAACAGGATTTTGACAGCATCGCCCCCTACACCATTGAAGAGGCTTACGAAGTCGCCGACGCCATCGCACGCCGTGATTGGCCGGAACTTGAGGGCGAATTGGGCGACCTGCTGCTGCAATCGGTCTATCACACGGCCATGGGCGAAGAGGCCGGGCTGTTCAGTTTTCAATCCGTGGTCCGCAACATCTCGGACAAGATGGTCGCGCGGCATCCACATGTTTTTGGCACCGAGAGCCGGGATAAATCTGCTGAACAACAGACCGCCGATTGGGAAGCGATCAAGGCGCAAGAACGCGCTGGCAAAGCGCAAGGCGGCGCATTGGAAGGTGTGGCCATTGGACTGCCTGCCCTACTGCGCGCGCTCAAGCTGCAAAAACGCGCGGCAAGGGTTGGCTTTGACTGGCCCTCAACCACGCAGGTCATCGCCAAGATCACCGAAGAGGCAACCGAATTGGTCGAGGCCCGCGAATCGCTAAGCCCCGCAGAGGTCGAAGAAGAGTTTGGCGATCTGATGTTTGTCATGGCCAATCTGGGTCGCCATCTGGGCCTTGATCCAGAGGCAGCTTTGCGTGCCGCCAATGCCAAGTTTACCAGACGCTTTGAGGCGGTTGAGGCGCGCCTGGCGATCCTTGGCAAGACACCTGCAGAAAGCGATCTGGCCGAAATGGACGCGCTTTGGGATGCGGTTAAGGCGGACGAGCGCGCAGGCAAAACAACGCCGACGTAATACCGACATGTTACTGACGTGGTGCCGACGCCCTTTTACTCAGACGGTACTTGGCCTATCTCTACGCTGAAAAAGGACACCTTTATGCCCGCACGCAAGATCATTATCGACACCGACCCCGGCCAGGATGACGCCGTGGCGATTCTGCTGGCGCTTGCCTGCCCTGATGAGCTGGAGGTGCTGGGTCTGACATGTGTCGCGGGAAATGTGCCGCTGGAATTGACTGCCAAAAACGCGCGCATCGTCTGCGAATTGGCCGGGCGGACGGATATGAAAGTGTTTGCAGGCTGTGACCGGCCCTTGGGGCGCGATCTGGTCACGGCGGAACATGTGCACGGCAAAACCGGTCTTGATGGCCCAAACCTGCCCGATCCGACCATGCCTTTGGCAGACGGTCATGCCGTCGATTTCATCATTGACCAGCTGCGCGAATATGCCCCCGGCACCATCACATTGTGTCCGCTCGGCCCGCTCACCAACATCGCAACTGCCCTGCAAAAAGCGCCTGACATCGCCAAAAGGGTGGCCAAGATCGTGCTGATGGGCGGTGGCTATTTCGAGGGGGGCAACATCACCCCCACGGCTGAATTTAACATTTACGTCGATCCGCAGGCCGCTGATATTGTTTTTAGATCTGGCATTCCGATCGTGGTGATGCCACTGGATGTCACGCACAAGGCCTTGGTCACGAAACCACGCAATGATGCGTTTCGCGCGCTGAACACACCCGTTGGCACCGCCGTGGCCCAGATGACCGATTTCTTTGAACGTTATGACAAGGAAAAATATGGATCAGCCGGTGCGCCGCTTCATGACCCCTGCGTCACCGCCTATCTGTTGAAGCCTGACCTCTTTTCCGGCCGCCACATCAACGTCGAGATTGAAACCCAATCGGAACTCACCATGGGCATGACCGTCGCCGACTGGTGGGGCGTCACCGACCGCGCGCCCAACGCCACTTTTATGGGCGATATTGATGCGGATGGCTTTTTTGCCCTGCTGACGGAACGGCTGGCCCGTTTATGAGCGCCGCCCTGACCCTCGCCAAACCCGAACATCTGACCGGTTTGACGGCACTAGTTGCTGCGTTTCATGCCGAAGAAAATATCACGATGTCGGCTGACGCACTGACGGCGGGCATCTCGCCCTTGCTTGACGGTATTCCGCACGGGGCGGCCTATCTGATCGGACCGCCGCGCGCACCCATCGGCTATATCGTGATCACGTTCGGCTGGTCGGTTGAGTTTGGCGGTCTTGATGCCATCATTGACGAGCTTTACATCCGACCTGGCGTGCGCGGGCGCGGCATCGCGTCAGAGGCGCTGATTGCGCTGCCTCGCGCCTTGGCAGGCGGCGGATTGCGGGCCATTCATCTGGAGGTGGACCGGGACAATGCAGCAGCGGTCAAGCTTTATCGCCGCGCCGGATTTCGCGAACGTGATCGCTATATGTTCATGTCAAAGACGCTTTGAATGCGGATTCCTTTCGACAACAGCTATGCCGCTCTGCCAGACGGGTTTTCCACCCCGCTGAACCCAACACCGGTGAAAACGCCACAGGTTTTGGCCTTTAACGACGGGTTGGCAAAGGTGCTGGGCATTGAGGTGGGCGATCTGGCCGAGGTCGCGCAGGTATTTTCTGGAAATCAAATCCCAAACGGCGCGGCCCCCTTGGCGCAGCTTTATGCGGGCCATCAATTCGGCAACTTCAATCCGCAATTGGGCGACGGCCGCGCCATTCTGCTGGGCGAAGTGATTGATAAAAACGGCACCCGCCGCGATATCCAGCTCAAGGGGTCTGGCCCAACCCCCTATTCACGCAGTGGTGATGGCCGCGCCTGGGTTGGCCCCGTCTTGCGTGAATACGTGGTCAGCGAAGCGATGCATGCACTTGGCATCCCCACCACCCGCGCGCTGGCCGCCGTCAGCACAGGCGAGCCGATTTTCCGCGAACAAGGCGCGCTGCCCGGTGCGATATTGACCCGCGTGGCGCAAAGCCACCTGAGGGTTGGCACGTTTCAGGTCTTTGCCCATCGCGGCCAAACCGAAAACCTCAAAACGCTCACCGACTACGCGATCAAGCGCCATTACCCGGATGCAAAAGATGCGATGGATCTGCTGCGCGCCGTTTGTGCGGCCCAGGCTGAACTGGTCGCGGCATGGATGTCCGTGGGGTTTATTCACGGCGTGATGAACACCGATAACTGCAGCATTGCGGGTGAAACCATTGACTATGGCCCCTGCGCTTTTATGGATGCATTTCACAGTGGCCGGGTGTTCAGCTCAATCGATCAGCAGGGCCGCTATGCCTTTGGTAATCAACCCAATATCGTGATCTGGAACATGGCGCAGCTTGCCACCAGCCTGCTGCAACAGATGGATGACAAAGACGCAGCAGTTGAGCAGGCAACCGAGATTGTGCACGCCATGCCTGCACAGGTTGAGGCCGCCTGGCTGCGCCGTTTCGCACCCAAGATCGGCATTTCAGACCCGCAGCCAGATGATGTTGCGCTGATCGAAAACCTGCTCAACCTGATGCAGACAGACGGTGCTGATTTCACCAACACCTTCCGCGCCTTGGCCACGGCCACGCCGCAAGACCAGTTTACCAACCGCGACGCGTTTCAGGGCTGGGCCGAAATCTGGCAACAGCGCATCGCCAAGGAACCGGACCCGCCTGGTTTGATGAATGCCACAAACCCCGCGGTTATCCCGCGCAATCACCGCGTGGAACAGATGATCGAGGCCGCCGTTGCGGGCGACATGGCCCCGTTTGAGCGGTTGATGAAGGCGCTATCGACACCCTTCAATGGTACCGATACCGATCTACACCGCCCGCCGACCCAAAGCGAAATTGTCCCCGCGACATTCTGCGGCACCTGAGATCAGGCCGCGGGTCTGGGCCTGCGGTTGATCAGGTAAATGCCGCTGGCCACCAGCACCAGCGCGCCCCAGACCGACAACGCCACATCCTCTGACAACAACAACCAACCCAAAAGAACGGAAAACACCGGGGATAAAAAGCTGAATGAGGCGACCGATGACGCTGGATAGATCGACATCAGCCAAAACCACACCAAAAAGCCAAGGCTCGCCACTGCGATGATCTGAAACAACATGCCCGCCAGATGGATCGGTTGCAGATCACGGATCAAGGGGCCAAGGAGCGGTGCAAACAACAACATGATCGGGGCCGAAACAGCCACCTGAAACATCAATTGCTGCGCGGGCGGCACCCGTGACAGCGGGGTGATCCGCACACACAGAACAATCCCGGCCCAGCAAAACGCCGATGTCAGCGCCAGCAAATCTCCGGTCCAGCTCACCTCGCCACCGCTTCGATTGCTCAGCGCCAGCGCAACGCCCGCCATGGCCAGCAACAGCCCCACCCCTTTGAGCCGGGTCAGGCTTTCGCCCGGCAACAGATAATGCGCGATCAACGCCAGCCACACCGGCATGGAATAAAAAATCACCGAGGCCCGGCTGACGGTGGTGATATCAAGCGCTACAAACAAACAGGTAAATTCAAGCGCAAAAAGCAGCCCGGCCACCAATCCCGCCGTCCATGCGTCGCGCGGCACATGCAAGCTGACCCCGCGCAGACGCATCCAGATCAGCAAGACCACAACAGCGCCCGCCGAACGCAATCCGGCAGCAAATACCGGGTTGAACCCACCGGCCGTGACCTTGATGACGACCTGATTAAAAGCGAGATTGAAGGCAAAGGCGATCAGCGCAGCAGCGCCAAAACGATCAATGTGTGCTTTGCGCTCCATTCCCCCAAAAGCAGTTCCAGTGGGCGCGATGTCAATGCGCAATTGCCCGCCGCTGAGGCCGGTCCAACTTTTTTCCCCTCAACTGCGCAAAAAAACATGCCACACTAAGGCAACGTGATTCATTTCTGGGGGAAAACAATGAGTTTGATGAAAACACTGGCCAAAGTGGCCATCGGTGTCGCCGTGGCCAAAGGCGCAAACGCCTTGATCAATAAGGGCGGCGGTGGCAGTACCAGCCACGCTGGTCAGTCCGGCGGTTTGGGTGGCCTGCTGGGCGGTCTGATGAACCAGGCGGGTGGCACCCCCGGTGGGTCGCGCCCGCATGGTGGCGCGCACAGTCCCGGTGCCGGCGGTGGTCTTGAGGACATGTTGGGCGGCCTGCTGGGTGGCGGCGGCGGATCAACTCAACGCGGTGCCGGGGGTGGCATGCCCGGCGGGCTTGGCGGCCTCTTGGAACAATTGGGCGGCGGGTCCAAAGGCGGCGCGGGCGGCCTTGGTGGGCTGCTTGGCGGTCTTGCAAGTGCCGCCGGTGCTGGAGGCCTTTTGGCGGGCACGGATGAAACCCTGCGCCGCCGTCCCCAACGCGAGAGCGGCAGTTTTGGTGAAGTGCTCAATTCACAGTTTGACGCAACCCCCGAGCCCGCAATTGAACCGTCGCAAGATCAGGAAGCCGCGGCCGCGCTGATGCTGGCCGCAATGATCCAAGCCGCAAAATCTGATGGCACTTTTGATGCCGCAGAGCGGGACAAACTGCTGGGCAGGCTTGGCGATGTCGATCCTGAGGAAGCCGCGTTTGTGAACGCCCAGATGAAAGCGCCGGTTGACGTCGATGCTTTGGCCAAACAAACGCCCAAGGGCATGGGCCCGCAGATTTACGCGATGTCGCTGCTGGGGATTGATCTCGATACCCAGGACGAGGCGAAGTATCTGCACAAGTTGGCCAAGGCATATGGGATGAAACCCGCCGAGGTGAATGACATTCACGCGCAAATGGGCGTCCCGTCACTTTATACCTGAAGACAGCGCCCACCGATTACTGAAAAAGGCGGCGTTCCAATGTGGACCGCCGCCTTTTTCTTATTCTTGTGGCGCGGCCCGGTGCAGCCGGAAAATCACCCAGATCAGGACAATTGCCAGCACCAACGGCGTCATCCAGATCATTGCAAGCTCCCCCTTGAACCAATCTGCCATGCTCACGGTACGGCATGGCCCCCCGGTGGAGTTCATGCACATGCCGGACAAGAGTGCGGCAAATATCGGCGGCACAGAAACCAGCAGCGCCACCGCAACATAAAGCAGACCAAGGGTAAATTTGCGCATCGGTTACGCGGCCTTTTGCCCACCGGGCTTGCCGCCACCGCCGCCACCCCGACGGCGGCTGCGCGCCCCGTTCGGCTTGCCAGCAGCGCCGCCGCCGCCACCACCATCCGGACGACCACCGCCACCCGGACGACCACCGCGCCCGCGACCACGGCCCTTGGGCTTGTCGGGGATTTCCATCGCCTCCCACGCGCGGCCAGAGGCCACGGGGATCGCAATGCCCATTGTCTTTTGGATCGCCTTCAATTCGCCCATTTCATCGGGCGCACAAAATGCAATCGCTGCCCCATCCTTGCCCGCCCGCGCGGTGCGGCCAATGCGGTGGACGTAATTTTCAGGCACATTCGGCAGATCGTAATTATAGACGTGTTTCACATCCGGGATATCAAGCCCCCGTGCCGCCACATCCGTGGCCACCAGAACCGTCACATTCCCGGACTTGAACCCGGCAATGGCGCGGTCCCGCTGGCCCTGGCTTTTGTTGCCGTGAATCGACGCCGCATCAAAGCCCGCCTTGACCAGCGTTTTCATCAGCTTTTCAGAGCCGTGTTTGGTGCGGCCAAACACCAGCGCCCGTTCGCCACGGTGCTTGCCCAACAGCTCCTTGAGCAGTTCGGTCTTTTCCGCCTTGGCGATAAAGTGCACCTCTTGCGTCACCTTGTCCGCCGCCTTGCCCGGAGGGGAGACTTCAATGCGGATCGGGCTGTTGAGATAGGTGTTGGCAATCTCGTTCATCAGCTTGGGCATCGTCGCAGAGAACAGCATGGTCTGGCGGTTCTTGGGGATGACAGACGCGATCTTGCGCAGGTCATGGATGAAACCCATGTCGAGCATCTGATCAGCCTCGTCGAGAACCAGAAATGTCGCTTCGTCAAGACGCACGGCGCGGCGGTCCATCAGGTCCAGCAATCGGCCCGGTGTCGCGACCAAGAGGTCCACACCGCCGCCCAATCGCTTGATCTGCGTATTGATCGACTGTCCACCTACGACCATCGCAACCTGCAGCGATGATCCTTTGGCATAGTCGCGCAGGTTCACGGAAATCTGGGTGGCCAGTTCGCGGGTCGGGGCCAGAACCAATCCACGCACACAGCGCGGGTTCGGGCGGCCTTCCATGGCCATCATCTGGGCCACCAGTGGCACACCAAAGGCCGCCGTCTTACCGGTTCCGGTTTGGGCCAGACCCATTACATCACGGCCATTCATGCCGTGCGGGATCGCCTGTTTCTGGATCGGTGTCGGGTCTTTGAGACCCATATCATGCAGCCGTTGCACCAGTTTTCTGGGCAGGCCCATCATGTCAAAATCGCTCATATTCATTCTTTCTGGACGCACACAAAAGCGACGCCCTGTCGGTGCGCAGCACCCCGCCCTCAAAGGTGTCGGGTGTGCCACGTGGGTCACGCAAAACAGATCGCAGGCAGCGGCCAAATGCCGGACACCTGTCTGATCGCGTTTTGGCCCCACGCGTGATTTTGGGAACATCGGCGCGCCTTAAAACCCGGAAAATACGTGAATCATTGATCCAGAACCGGCACTGCTCACGCGGCAGAAGGCATCGCTTGATCCCCACATGGCCCTCTCGCCGCGATAAGTCAACCTTTGCGGCAAAAGCATGTGGTAGCGCGGCGCAAATGCCGCTACACAATGGGCCGATTACCGCAAAGGCCGAAACGCATGTCAAAATCCATCATCAAACGCTGCGAGGCCATGGGCCTGCGCATGACCGGTCAGCGCCGGATCATCGCACAGGTCATCGAGGATGCCGATGATCACCCCGATGTAGAGGAGCTGTTCACCCGCGCCTCGGCTCTGGATGCTGCGATTTCAATCGCGACGGTCTATCGCACGGTAAAGTTGTTTGAAGAGGCCGGCATCCTCGACAAGCTTGAGTTTGGTGACGGCCGGGCCCGGTATGAAGACGCAGAGCGCGATCACCACGACCATCTGATCGACATGCATTCGGGCGAAGTGATCGAATTTGTCGACGCCGATATTGAGGCGTTGCAGGAACGTATCGCGCAAAAACTGGGCTATGAGCTGCGCGGTCATCGGCTTGAATTATACGGCGTGCCGATCAGGAAGTAAGCCATTGCACGACTTTGAGAAACACAGATACCTGAGGAATACATAATGCCAGACCGTGACCGCCCATTGCTTGCCGTTCTGATTGACGCCGACAATGTACGCGCACGCGATGCGGCCAAGATCATGCGCGAAATCGCTTCTATTGGCGAACCTGCGCTGCGGCGTGTCTATGGTGATTGGTCCAGCGAACAACTAAAAGGCTGGCGAGACCCGATACATGCACTTGGTCTGGTTGCCCATCAGGAAACTGCCAATTCGAGAGGCAAGAACGCAACTGACATCGGCCTCGTTATTCATGCGATGGACATCCTGCACTCAGGCAAATTTGACGCTTTTGTCATCGTGTCGTCCGACAGCGATTTCACAGCACTAGTAAACCGATTGCGTGAGGACGGGCTTACTGTAATTGGCATTGGCGAGGAAAAGACCAACCCGGCCCTGCGAAACGTCTATAACCGTTTCATTCTGGTCGAAAACCTCAAAGACGAAGAAGACAGCAACGAAGCCGCTGCCAAGCCCAAACCGAAAGCCGACATGAATCATGCGTATCAGTTGATCCGGACCGCAATTGAGCGTTGTGATACAGAAGACGACTGGGTAGCGCTTAGCCCAGTGGGTAAGAACCTGATGGCAGCACACCCTGACTTTGACACCCGCAGCTATGGATTTGCCAAGCTCAGCAGTCTGATCAAAGCGTTGCCAAAGCTGGAGTTTGCCAACATAGATAACCGCCCTATGGTGCGGCCAAAGACCTAACGCCGCCCCAACATCCACGGCAACAGCACGCTGAGCACCAGCAGCCGGGCAATGTGACAGGCGGCGACAAATCCCGGGATGACCCCCAGAACAGCGCCCATCGCGATCATCGTCTCTAATCCGCCGGGGGCGAAAGCAACCAAAACATGCGCAAGTGGCATGTTCAGAGCCCAGGCAACCGGCAAGGCCCCCAAGCCCGCCAGCCCCACAGCAACCAGCGTGATTGCGACACCCGCACCCAGGCCACCAGCAAAACGCGCTGGCGTGACCCCGCTGAACCGGGTCCCGATCAAAGATCCCAGAACCAGATAGGCAGGCAGGATAATCCACTGGGGCATGACACCCGGCGCAAGGTCTGTCAGATGCCCGATGGCAGACACAACCATCGCGCCCAAAAGCAGCGGTGCCGGCACGGACACGCGTTGAAACAGCAGCCCAACCATGATCGCCAGCACAATCATGATGAACAATTGAACGAGCGCGACAGGCTCCCCCTGAGGGGCAATGTTGCCTGACAACTCCACCCCCATCGCGACAGCCACAAAGGGCACGACAAGCGTCAGTGCCAGCAACCTGACCGATTGGGTGATTGAAATGCGCGCTACGTCCGATCCGGTGTTACTGGCCATCGCAATCACAAAGCTCAGATGCCCGGGCGCAGACGCCAAAAGCGCCGAACGCGCATCAAACCCAAAAAACCGCACCAGCATCGCGCGGCAAATGACCATGATCAGCCAAATGATCACGGCCATAAACATGAATGCCAACGGCCAGCGCAGCATCGCGTCCAGGGCATCGGTGTCAAAGCCGGCCCCCACAGCAAGCCCGATCACCACAAAGCAGGCATCGCGCAGCCGTGAATCGATGATCGTGGGCAATCCTGCAAGACTGGAAAGACTGACCGCAACAACCGGCCCCAGCAACATGTAAACTGGCACCGACAACGCCCAAGCCAGTGCTGCCCCCACAGCCCCAACGCAGATTGTCAGCAAAGAATCGCGGAGCGACAGGGATAGGTTCGGCCATCTCATACGCCGTTGCTATCACTCGATTAGATGCTCTGCCAGCGCCCCTTGCCCTTGCCGTGCAAAACCGTCATGGCCGTCCTATTCAATTATCAAGAGCGCAGGATCATGGACAATATACGCGGCGCTGTTCTGATGGTCCTGGCAATGGCCGGTTTCGCGCTTGAGGACATGTTCATCAAATTGCTGGCGGACGCTGTGTCGGTCGGGCAGATCCTGACCATGCTGGGCATCGGCGGCTCGCTGGTTTTTGGCGCAGTTGTCGTTGCCAGAGGCGAAGCATTGTTTGCCCGCACCATGTTGTCCTATCCGATCGTTTTGCGAGGATTGGGTGATCTGATTGGCGCGTTGGCATTTGTTTCGGCCATCGTGCTAACCCCCCTTTCTAGCGCCTCCGCGATCTTGCAGGCAACGCCGCTGGCCGTCACTTTGGGTGCCGCGGTATTTCTGGGCGAACCTGTTGGCTGGCGCCGGTGGAGCGCAATTTCCGTGGGCCTGATCGGCGTCTTGCTGATCATTCGGCCCGGCCTGGACAGCTTTGAGGCTCTGTCGCTTTTGGCGGTGCTGGCGGTCTTTGCCCTTGCCCTGCGCGATCTGGCCACACGAAGGACGCCCGAGTCCATCACCACAATGCAGCTAAGCTTTCTGGGCTTTGTTGTGATCATACCTGCAGGCATCTTGCTGATGGTTTTCACCGGGTCACAGGTTGTGGCATTGAACGGCACCGAATGGATTTACATCAGTTCTGCCTTGGGCATCGGGCTTTTTGCCTATTACGCCATCGTTGCGGCGATGCGGGTGGGCGATGTGGGGTTTGTCACACCGTTTCGCTATGTGCGGCTGGTGATCGCCCTGGTGATCGGGGTGTCGGTGTTTGGTGAATCCCCGGATGCGTTGACGCTGATCGGGGCCGCAATCATTGTCGCATCGGGCATTTACACCATTCTGCGCGAGCGCAAGGTCCGGGCGAGCACCTGACTCGCCTTTTCAACCTGCGCCGTCCACGTTAAAAGCGCAGAAATCATTCAGCCCGAAGGACAGCCCTCATGAGCACAATCATCGACATTCACGCCCGCGAAATTCTTGACAGCCGGGGCAATCCGACGGTCGAAGTCGACGTGATCCTCGAAGACGGCACCATGGGCCGGGCCGCCGTGCCATCAGGGGCCTCAACCGGCGCATATGAAGCGGTCGAGCGCCGCGACGGGGACAAAGCACGCTACATGGGCAAAGGCGTGCTTGAGGCCTGTGCATCTGTGAACGGTGAGATCGCCGAGGCACTTGTGGGCATCGACGCCACCGAACAGGTCGAAATCGACGAGATCATGATCGAACTTGACGGCACTGACAACAAATCCCGTCTTGGGGCCAACGCCATTCTGGGCGTATCGCTTGCTGCGGCCAAAGCGGCGGCAGATTACTGCACCCAGCCCCTTTATCGCTATGTCGGCGGCACGTCTGCACGTGTTCTACCCGTTCCAATGATGAACATTATCAATGGCGGTGAACATGCCGACAACCCGATCGACATTCAGGAGTTCATGATTATGCCCGTGGCCGCGGAAAACATCCGCGAAGCCGTACGCATGGGGGCCGAAGTCTTTCACACGTTGAAAAAGGAACTCTCTGCAGCGGGTCTGTCCACGGGCATCGGCGATGAGGGTGGCTTTGCCCCCAATATCTCATCCACCCGCGATGCCTTGGATTTTGTGCTGAAATCCATTGAAAAAGCAGGCTACAAACCCGGCGAAGATATGTATCTGGCGATGGATTGTGCCGCTACGGAATACTACAAGAACGGTCGCTACGAGCTTGCTGGCGAAGGAAAATCCCTGAGCAGCGAAGAAAATGTCGACTATCTAGCCGCACTGGTCGCCGATTACCCGATCATCTCAATCGAAGACGGGATGTCCGAGGATGACTGGGACGGCTGGAAGGCGTTGACGGACAAATTGGGTGGTAAAATCCAACTGGTCGGTGATGATCTGTTTGTCACCAACCCTGATCGCCTCGCCATGGGCATCGAACGCGGCAGCGCCAATTCGATGCTGGTAAAAGTCAACCAAATCGGCAGCTTGACGGAGACACTTAAAGCGGTGGACATGGCACATCGGGCGGGCTTTACCAATGTAATGTCGCACCGTTCAGGCGAAACAGAGGATGCCACGATTGCCGATCTGGCGGTCGCAACAAACTGCGGGCAGATCAAGACCGGTTCGCTTGCGCGGTCAGACCGGCTGGCAAAATACAATCAGTTGATCCGGATCGAGGAAATGCTCGGCGAAACGGCGGAATACGCCGGCCGTTCGATCCTGCGTGGCTGAACAAGTTACCATTCGCCCCGCGACCACCGCTGCCGATCTGGCAGCGGTGCGTAGCCTGTGCTGGGACTACCGGGACTATTTGTTGTCCATGCAGGGCGTAAGCGAAGAAGTTACCGATGCCTTTCGCCCTGCCTCAAAATACGAGGCGTTGATGGAAAACCTGCCGATCCTGCACGCCCGCCCCAAGGGTATCATCATGCTTGCGACCGATCCTGCAGGTACGCCAATAGCATGCGGCATGAGCCACCCACTGGATGGACAAACATCTGAAATAAAACGTGTTTTTGTAGCTGATGCAGCCCGTGGACAAAATGTTGCGCACCAGCTTTGCACTTCATTGATTGCCCAAGCACATAAGGACGGGTTTTCCCGCGTCGTATTGGACACCCATAGATTACTTCACGCCGCGCAACGCTTGTATGAAAAGCTGGGGTTCAGTCGCCGAGGCCCTTACCAGCCGATGCCAGACAATGTCCTGCCTGAATTGGTGTTTTTTGAAAAACATCTTGCGCCTGCCATAGCACCGAAATGACCCCAGACCAAATCATCGCCCACCTCAACCTCGCGCCGCACCCCGAAGGCGGCCATTTTCGCCAGACCTGGGTGGCCGAAAACGCGGGCCGCCCGACCGGCACCTGCATCTATTTCCTGCTTAAAGCGGGCGAGCACAGCCATTGGCACCGCGTCGATGCCACCGAGATATGGCTCTATCACGCAGGCGCACCGCTGGTCTTGTCACTGGCTGAAACCGATGCAGGCCCTGCCACCGATCACCTGCTGACTCCCGATCTGTCGCAAGGCGCACCCCAGATCATCGTGCCGGAAAACCATTGGCAGGCCGCGCGCAGCACCGGTGATTACACGCTGGTCAGCTGCACCGTATCACCCGGCTTTACCTTTGACGGCTTCACCCTCGCGCCCGCTGAAATGGACATACCCAGATGAAAAACCGCATGATCCTTTATGTCGGCATTGCCCTGATCGTTGGGCTTTATACCTATGGTCGCAATTCCAGAACCGAAATTCTGTTGCCTGCGACAGTCGTGAACATCGACAGTCAGATTGCGGAAAAAGGCGGCGACACCTGGCACCTCACTGTGGCGATTGATGCCACAGAGGTCGTGCTGGAACCGCGCCTGTCGCGCCCTGATGTGTCCGAAGGCGACCGCATCTGCGTCACCGAAGTTGTCCGTGAAGGCCAGCCATCGGAATATCTCTGGGCACCAAATGCCACCTGTTAAGGGTCCGATTTAACGGCCTGACGGCACGCTGACGGTCCCGCCGCCAACAGCCGCCCGCACCCCAGTGGTGCCGGGGCACGATGTCGGCAATCCACGCGCCACGCGCACCGCAAGATAGGCAAAGGCCTGTGCCTCCAACATATCACCATTGAGCCCGATGTCCTCGACCGGGACCACCGGACAATCAAGGCTCACGGTCAGCATCTGCATCAACACCGGGTTCATCCGCCCGCCGCCTGTGACCAACACGCGCGTCGGCGGGCGTGGGCAATGTTGCATCGCCTCGGCCACCCCGGCGGCACACATGGCGGTCAGCGTTGCCGCCGCATCGGCATCTGACAATTCGCCCACAAGCGCCACCATTTCGGCAAAATCATTGCGGTCCAGTGACTTGGGCGGGACACGGGCAAAGTAGGGCTCTGCCAGAAACAGTTCAAGCGCGCCCTGTTCGACCTGCCCTTTGGCAGCCAGCCTGCCCCCTTCGTCAAAAGGTTTCCCACGCCGCAGCTGCATCAGATCATTCAGCGGGGCATTCGCAGGCCCCGTGTCAAAGGCCAAAAGCGCGCCCATATCCTCGGGACGCGAACAAGACGGGTCCACCCAGGTCAGATTGCCAACCCCGCCGAGGTTCAGAAAAACCACCGGATCTGTCAGACCGGCAAACCGCGCACAGGCATGGTGAAAAAACGGCGCAAGCGGTGCCCCTTCCCCGCCAAACTCAACATCGGCACTGCGAAAATCCCAGACCACCGGCACACCCAGAACATCGGCCAAGGCCGCACCATCACCGACCTGCAATGTGCCTTGCGCCCGCGGGGCGTGGGTTAGCGTCTGACCATGAAACCCAATCAGATCCACAATATTGATCTCAGACAGCACCTCAATATGAGCGGCCTCAACGATCCCGGCGGCGGCCTGCACCTGAGGTCCTGACCATTTGCCAAACCCGGCGGCAATCACGTCGCGTTCCTGACCGGTATAGGCGCGATAAGCGACCTCTCCAAAGCTCTCAATATCATGTCCATCCGTGCGCAAGACGGCGGCGTCCACACCGTCCAGCGAGGTCCCCGACATCGCGCCCAGTGCGGTCACCACACCTGTCTTGCTTATGGCCTTGTTCATGGCGTTACTCGGGGCCTTTCCCTTTGACTGCTCTGGCCCTATAGATGCCCCGCAACAGACGCCGAGGGCAAGCGCCATGACATACCATCCCAAATCGGAATTCATTCGCATCATGACGGAACGCGGGTTTCTAGCGGATTGCACCGATTATCAGGGGCTGGACGAGGCGCTTTTGCAGGGCGGCCAACCGGGATACATCGGTTTTGATGCTACCGCGAAATCCCTTCATGTCGGATCGCTCATTCAGATCATGATGTTGCGCTGGCTGCAAAAGACCGGTGGCAAACCGATCACCCTGATGGGCGGCGGCACAACCAAGGTCGGTGATCCGTCGTTTCGCGCCGACGAACGCCCGCTGATGGGCCCCGAGCAGATCGACGCCAACATCGCGGGCATCAAAAAGGTGTTCTCGGCCTACCTAACCTATGGCGACGGCCCCTCTGACGCGATGATGATCAACAATGCCGAATGGCTCGATGATCTGAACTACCTCGATTTTTTGCGCGACATCGGGCGGCATTTCTCGATCAACCGGATGTTGTCGTTTGAGAGCGTCAAATCCCGGCTGGACCGCGAACAATCGCTGTCGTTCCTCGAATTTAACTACATGATCCTGCAAGCTTATGATTTCATGGAGCTGCACCGCCGCTATGGCTGCATCCTGCAAATGGGGGGCAGCGACCAATGGGGCAATATCGTCAATGGTATCGACCTGACACGCCGGGTGATTGACGGCGAAGTGTACGGGCTGACGTCACACCTGTTGACGACCTCGGACGGCAAAAAGATGGGAAAATCGCAATCAGGCGCGATCTGGTTGAACGCCGAAATGTTGTCGCCCTACGAGTTCTGGCAGTTCTGGCGCAACACCACCGATGCAGATGTGGGGCGTTTTCTCAAGCTTTATACCGAACTGCCCGTCGATGAATGCGATCGCCTGGGCGCGCTGGAAGGATCCGAGATCAATGAGGCCAAAGTGCGTTTGGCCAATGAAGTCACGACCCTGTTGCACGGGCCTGATGCGGCTGCGGCAGCCGAGGCCACCGCGCGCGAGGTCTTTGAAAAAGGCGGCATCGGCGACGATTTGCCAACCCTGACGTTGTCGGCAGCGGATGTGGGGGATGGCATTTCCATTGTTCAACTGATCGTCAAGTCCGGCCTTGCCGGGTCGGGCAAAGAAGCCAAGCGGCTGATTTCCGAAAACGGTGCGCGGCTGAATGATGAACCGCTGAACGATGCGGGCATGATGATTGATGCGGGCGCATTGGCCACGCCGATAAAGCTGAGTGCGGGCAAGAAACGTCATGCGCTGGTGCAATTGGGCTAAAGACGCGGGCGGACGCGCCTCGCCTGCCGTCCCAGCAGCCCGTACTTAACCCTTTCTTTAGCATATTGGGCGCACCCTTGCGGCCATGTTTGATGCCGGCCCCGCCCAAGATACACCGCTAATGCAGGACCCGGCCTTTGCTGCTGCTTTGCGCAGGTGTGGGAAAAACCCCATTGTCCTGAAATCTGGTCTGATGCTGCTGCATCGTCGCGTGCTGGGCACTCCGATCACGATGCTGCCCCGTGCGGTGCCGCCTGATGATCTTGACGATCAGTTACAAGCCCATAACCTTCACCGAACGCCGGTGATCCTCTCGCCCGACAGGCCCTGCACCCTGCCCCGTGCTCTGCGCCTGCGCGGACCGCAGTATTTGGCACAGTTGCGCTTGCATCCGGATGCGGATGCGGCCCGCGCAGCGCTCCATCCCAAATGGCGCAATCAGCTTGGGCGTGCCGAGGCCGCAGGATTGCGCGTCTCGCATCGGCCCATGTCACCCAAATCAACGCACCCGCTGTTACAATTGGAAACCGCCCAAGCCCGCGCGCGCCGCTATGCGAACTGGCCCGCCGTTTTGACGGCTGCATTTGCGGCAGTGGCCCCGGACCAGACCCGCCTTTTTGTGGTGCACCAAATGGGTGGCGTTGTGGCCCATATGCTGTTTTTGCGCCACGGCGCGCGTGCGACCTATCACATCGGGCACATCACTGCGGTGGGCAAAGCATGCTACGCCCACAATCTTCTGTTGTGGCAGGCATCGCTGTGGCTCGCCGCACAGGGGCATAGCACCCTTGATCTGGGATTGATTGATCCGCGTACACCCGGCCTCAACCGTTTCAAATTGCGCACCGGGGCTGAGAGCATTCAGACCGGCGGCACATGGCTGCGCTGGCGTCCACTTGCGCGGGGCGACGACCCGTGATTATCTGAACATACGTTCAAATCAGGGAGGCACCTATGAAACTCAGTACGTCATCAGCCATCATCACCGGCGGAGCCTCTGGATTGGGCGAAGCCACAGCGCGTCATTTTGCGGATAAAGGTGCACAGGTGACGATATTGGACCGCGATGCAGAGCGCGGACCGAACGTGGCCAAAGAAATTGGCGGGCATTTTATCCAGACAGACGTCACAGATGAGGCATCTGTACAAGCAGCTATTGCGTTTGCCCTTGAAAAGATGGAGAAAATCACTGCAACCGTAAATTGCGCGGGGATCGCCTATGGCATCAAAACCATTGGTCGCGATGGCCCGCACCCGCTTGATGCTTTTCAGCGCACCATTGATATCAACCTTGTCGGCAGCTTTAACGTGGCGCGGCTTGGGGCCGAGGCGATGGTAAAGAACGATCCTGAACCCGATGGCGCGCGCGGCGTGGTCATCAACACCGCATCAATTGCGGCCTTTGACGGTCAAAAGGGACAGGCCGCCTATGCCGCGTCCAAGGGTGGCGTTGTCGGCATGACCCTGCCAATGGCCCGCGATCTGGCCAAGGATGGCATCCGCGTGATGACCATCGCACCGGGCATTTTCATGACGCCGATGCTGGCCGGACTGCCCGATGAGGTTCAGGCATCGCTAGCCGCCGATGTGCCAAATCCGGCCCGGTTGGGCGATCCGTCAGAGTATGCTCGTCTGGCCGGCTTTATCGTTGAATTGGGATATCTGAACGGCGAGGTCATCCGCATTGACGGCGCGCTGCGCATGCGCTGAAGGTGGCGGCAATGTCAGCAACCGAATATGATAAAATGCTGGCGGGCCAATGGTATAGCTGCATCGACGATAAGCTGGAAGCGCTGCGGATGAGGGCGCGACACGCGGTGTTCGCGCATAATTCGATGTCCCCCGATGAGCGTCAGCAGTTGAGCACGCCCTTGGCAGACCTTTTTGCACAACATGGCAAGAACTGCATGATCGAGGTGCCATTCCACTGTTCCTATGGCTTCAACATCAACCTTGGCGACGCCGTTTATCTCAACGCAGGGTGTATTATTCTTGATTCTGCCCCGGTTCTGATCGGCAGTGGCACAATGATCGGACCCGGTGCGCAGATCCTTTGCGCCCAGCACCACAAGGATCGCGACAAGCGAAAAGCAGGCATTGAAATCGCCAAACCCGTGACGCTTGGGGTCGATGTCTGGATCGGTGCGGGTGCAATCATCATGCCGGGGGTGCGCATCGGCGACGGCGCAATTGTCGGCGCGGGTGCCGTTGTGACGGGTGATGTGGCTCCTGGGCAAAGCGTTGTTGGCGTGCCTGCCCGGGGGATGTGATCACCCGACCTAGGTGCCGGCTTTTTCTTCAAGAAGCAGCCATTCCTCTTCATACAGACCCAGTTTTTTCTGCCTTTCGACAAGGGCTTGCGTGGCTTTGTTAAACTTGACAGGCTGTTGCGTGAACAGATCGGGATCAGCCAATAACCCTTCGAGCTTGGCAATCTCCGCCTCCAGCCGCGCGATCTCATCGGGCAGTGACTCAAGCCTGTGCTTTTCGGTGAAGCTCAGCCCCGATTTAGCCTGTTTATCCTGCTTGGCTTTAGCGGGCTGCGCTTTGGATTTGATCACACTTTCCGAAAAGTCATCCTGCCCCCGTTGCGACAGATAGTCGGTCCATCCGCCCGCATAAATCGTGGCCTTGCCATCGCCTTCCATCGCGATTGTGGTCGCGGCAACCCGGTCCAGAAAGTCGCGGTCGTGGCTTACCAAAATGACAGTACCGTCGTAATTGCCCAGCAGTTCTTGCAAAAGATCCAATGTTTCCACATCCAGATCATTGGTGGGTTCATCGAGAACCAACAGATTGCTCTGCCGTGCCATGATCTTGGCTAACAGCAGCCGCGCTTTTTCGCCCCCCGACAAAGACCGGACCGGCGCACGTGCCTGTGCTTCGTCAAACAGGAATTCTTTGAGGTATCCAACCACATGCTTGGGATTGCCCCGCACCAGCACCTGATCTGCCTTGCCAGACACCCGCATGTCGGGATCACCTGTCAGGCTTTCCCAAAGCGTCATCTCGCCATCCAGCTGTGCACGCGCCTGATCAAACAGTGCAATTTCCAGATTGGTGCCAAGCGACACAATGCCGCTGTCAGGCTCTTCGCGGCCAATCAGCATATTCAGAAGTGTGGTTTTGCCAACGCCATTTGGCCCCACCAAGGCAATGCGATCGCCACGCTGCACCTTGAGGGAAAAATCGCTCAGAATCGTGGTGTCGCCGAAGCTTTTGCTGATGTTATCAGCCTCGATCACCTTGCGCCCTGACTTAGGTCCGGCATCCAGTGCCATCGCGGCGGTGCCTTGGCGGGTGATCTGGGCAGAGCGTTCTGCACGCAGTTCCTGCAACGCGCGCACCCGGCCCTGGTTGCGCTTGCGGCGCGCTGAGATGCCTTCAACGGCCCACCGCGCCTCGGACTTGATCTTGCGGTTCAGCTTGTGCCGCTGCATGTCCTCTTCGTCCCAGACCTGATCGCGCCATGCCTCGAACCCAGCGAAACCGGTTTCTTGCCGCCGCACCTTTCCTCTATCAATCCAAAGCGTTGCGCGGGTAAGTTCACGCAAAAATGCACGGTCGTGGCTGATAATCACAAAGGCTGTGCGGGTCTGCTTCAGCTCAGCCTCAAGCCACCGGATCGCTTCGATATCCAAATGGTTCGTCGGCTCATCAAGCAGCATCAATTCAGGTTCTTCGGCCATCAGCCGCGCCAATGCTGCGCGCCGCCGTTCGCCGCCACTGGCGGTGGCCACAGGGCGTGTTGGATCGAACTTGAGCCCCTCGCCCGCGCGTTCAACCTTGTACATCTCGCCGGGATCCAGCCCGTGCGCCGCAAAATCGCCCAGCGTGTCAAACCCGGCCAGATCGGGATCTTGTTCCATGTACCCGACGGACACACCGGGGCCTGCGATAACATCGCCCTTGTCCGCCTCAACAAGGCCCGCCATCACCTTCATTAGTGTTGATTTACCTGACCCGTTGCGCCCGACCAGGGCCACCCGGTCACCCGGCTGAATGACCAGCGACAGGTCGTCAAAAACAGGATCGCCGCCAAAAGTCAGCGATATTTCATTGAGTTGTAATAGAGGTGCACGTGCCATGACCGCCAGCTATCTGCGCCTATCTCGGAGGTCAATGTCCCCTGACCCCTGTGACGCACAAATTCCTGCTAGACCAACGCGCGCAGTATCCGTTTTCGGGGTGCCGGGATCGACCCGATTTCAAGCCCCGTGAACACATGCAAAGTGTTCATCTGATGATCGATCACCGCATGGTCACTGACCCAGCCGCCCATCAAAAGATATGTTCGCAAAAGCGGTGGCAAGCCCAACATCGCCTTTTTCGCATCAGGCTTTTGGCTGATCTGGGCCGCAAAGCGAAACACATCTGGTGCCTTGATCCCGGGTCGCCAGCATTCGGGGCCCAGATGGCGCGCCTTGAGCATCGCGAAAGCATCCAGATAGGCATTGGGGTCAACGCCGGCAAAGGATGAACACCCAAACAGCATCCGAACGTCATTGGAATCAACCACATCGGTCATCTCGGCCCATGCCACCCGCAAAATATCAGGATCACACCAATCGGGGTGTACACAAAAACGGCCCATTTCCATCATCAGACCTTTGTAACGCTGCAAGGCGCTCAACTCATAAAATTGCGCGGCGTAACTGCTTGCGAGGTCACGACCGTTGACCGCATAGAGCCGAAAACAGCACACCAACGTGTTGCTCGCCACTTCTTTTATCAGAATATGAGTGCTGATGGCATCAAAAGCATCACAATCATGGGGCTGCTGGCACCCAAAGCAGCGCGCGCGCAATTTCTGGGCGGCTGCAACGTCACGCGGCGTTTTGGCTTGATAGGCGCTGAATTTACCTTTGGTCAGCGTCTTGATCTGCGCGGTCAACGGAGCGGCCATGCGCCAGACACCCTATGGCCGATCCCGCAGGACCGCACAAACTGCCTTAACTGCCGAAGGCAGGACTGAACCGGCCAATGTTGCCCAAAAGCTGACGCAACAGCGATTGATCTCTGACCGACGACGATGTCACACGCCGTGACAATGGCACAACCCGACCACGTTCCAGACCAAAGCGTTCAACATTTGTCACGACACCATTGTCGGAAAAGCTGATCGCGACCACCTGTCGGTCGATTTCTTTGGGGGCCAATGGACCGATCACCCGTTGCCTCATCTTGACGTAATAAAAGCCGCTGTTGCTTAGAACCCCGGCGGAAGTTGGCACGCCAACTTTTTCTGTGACACTCTCGCGGGTGTCTGTGCCAACCTGAATTTGGTCCAACTCCTCTTGGGGTGGGATATAACCATGGTTTTCAAATTGCGGGCTACAGGCGGCAAGCGCCAGCACTGCGGCAAATGTCGTGGCTCTAAATGCCCTAACACGGGTCTGACTTTTGATGCGCATATGGTCTGGCCCTTGCCCTTGGAAGTTTTGGCTTTTATTCCGCATACACCAATGCCCCCCCCGGTATCAAGAAACTAGGTTCAAGAAACGAAAGGTGACATCCCATGTCGCGCACTCCGCCAAGCCCCACAGCCCTGCGTGTGGCTGACCTGTCACACAATGTAGATAATACATTTGAGCTGCGCCCCGACGCCGCCACGACAAAAGCGCTTGCAGAAATGCTGGACGTGTCCGCCCTGCGCAAGCTCAGCTTTGTCGGGCGCATCATTTCTATGGGCAGCACCGATTGGCAGCTTGAGGGCCGCCTTGGTGCCACTGTGGTACAGCCTTGTGTGGTGACCTTGGACCCTGTGACCACCCGGATTGAGACAAAGGTGGCGCGCCGGTTCATCCATGATTTCGGCGATCCTGATGAACCTGAGGCCGAAATGCCAGAAGATGAAACCGCTGAACCCCTTGGCCCGTGGATTGATCCGGCCATCGCAATGCAAGAGGCACTGGCACTGGCGATCCCTGACTATCCGCGTAAGGACGACGCCGAACTAGGCCAGATGGTTTATACCAAGCCCGGCGAGGCCCCGATGACAGACGAAGACGCCCGTCCCTTTGCCGGTTTGGCCGACCTCAAGGATCAAATGAAAAAGGGCGGTCACTAGCCAAGCGGCAATTCATCACCGGCAGCCGCGAAATACCTGCTTGCATCATGCCGCGTTCCCAGTATTTTGCCGCCCTTACCCCAATTAAGGTTGGACATTGCGAGGCCTTGCGCCTAAAGCGACGACACGCCCGAATGGGACCCAGATTGAAACATGGTTGTTACATGGCTTGGCCCATGTCCTGACCCCAAAGACAAAGGCACCAGACATGGCTGTCCAGCAGAATAAAGTTTCCAAGTCGCGTCGCAATAACCGTCGTGCGCATGATTCGCTCTCAGCAGCGAATCCAAACGAATGTACAAACTGTGGTGAGCTGAAACGCCCGCATCACATTTGTCCGTCTTGCGGTCATTATGCCGACGCGGAAATCGTCGCATTGACCGAAGAGATCGACTTGGAAGACGACGCAGCATAAGCTGAGTTCACTATCGCTCCAGATCACAAGAGGTTTTCGCAACAGATGACGGCCCCGACCGATCACAGCTCCGCGAATGCCAAGCCTGCACGTTCAGGTCGCACCCTCATTTCGGTTGACGCGATGGGGGGCGATCAAGGTGCGGCTGCCGTTGTTGCCGGATGCGCTTTGTCCGCATCGGCCAATTCCGATATCGCATTTATCCTGCACGGTGACGAAAAGCTGCTGACCCCGCTTGTGGCCAAACGCCGCGAACTGGCGGGACGCTGTGAAATTCGCCATACGACAGACGTTGTCACCATGGACGACAAGCCCAGCCAGGTGTTGCGCACTGGCAAAGACACGTCGATGTGGTCGGCCATTGAATCGGTGCGTACAGGCGATGCGGCGGTTGCCGTTTCATGTGGCAACACCGGTGCATTGATGGCCGTCTCGATGATCCGCCTCAAAAAACTGCCCGGTGTGAATCGCCCCGCGATTGCCGTGCTTTACCCCTCTTCTAACCCTCAGGGTTTCAACGTGATGCTGGATGTGGGCGCTGATATCCGGGCGGATGCGGATGACCTTATGCGCTTTGCCCTGATGGGCATGTCCTATGCCCGCAACGGGATGAACATGGAACGCCCCCGGGTGGGTCTCTTGAACGTCGGCACCGAAGAACACAAAGGCCGCAGCGAATTGAAAGAAGCCTATGACTTGATTCGCGACCAATCCGAGATTGCAGGCTATGAATTTGTCGGTTTTGTCGAAGGCGGCGATATTTCGGGCCACCGCGCAGACGTCATCGTCACCGATGGTTTCACTGGTAACGTGGCAATCAAAACCGGCGAAGGCACGGCAAGCATGATCGGTGCCCGGTTGCGCGAGGCGTTCAGATACTCGCCCCTTTCACGGCTGGCGTCGCTGCTGGCCTACACATCGCTGATGCGGCTGCGCAAAGCGATTGATCCGCGCCGCGTGAACGGCGGTGTGTTTCTGGGGCTGAATGGCACGGTGGTGAAATCACACGGTTCTGCGGACGCCACCGGCGTTTCTGCGGCGATCAAACTGGCCGCACAGCTGTCAGCAAACAGATTTAATGACAAACTGGCCGCCCGAGTCGCTGCTGCTTTGCCGGTTGAGGAAACGGAAGAATGACCCAGCGCGCTGTTGTCATTGGCTGCGGCCATTACTTGCCATCGCGCGTGGTCGAAAACGCCGAATTTGAGAAAACGCTTGATACAGATGACGCATGGATCAAATCCCGCAGCGGAATTGAGCGGCGTCATTTTGCGGCTGAAGGTGAAACCACATCCTCTATGGCCACCGCCGCGGCACAGGCGGCCCTGAAAGACGCGGGCCTGACCGCTGACGATGTCGATGCGATCATTTTGGCGACGTCCACACCTGATCTGACCTTCCCCTCAGCGGCGACAATGGTACAGGCGCAATTGGGCATGACAAAGGGCTTTGCCTTTGATGTTCAGGCCGTTTGCGCCGGTTTCATCTATGCTTTGTCAAACGCCAATGCGCTGATCGCGTCTGGTCAAGCACGTCGCGTGCTGGTCATTGGTGCCGAAACATTCAGCCGGATCATGGACTGGACGGACCGATCCACCTGCGTGCTGTTTGGTGATGGTGCGGGTGCGATACTGCTTGAGGCGCAGACGGGCACCGGTGCACCCACGGACCGGGGGATTCTGGCGACCGACCTGAATTCGGACGGGCGTTACCGCGATCTGCTTTATGTTGATGGCGGTGTCAGCACCGGCACGACCGGATACCTGCGCATGCAGGGCAACCAGGTGTTCCGTCATGCGGTTGAAAAACTGGCATCGACCGCGACCACCGCGATGGAACGCGCTGGCGTCAATGCTGATGACGTCGACTGGATTGTCCCCCATCAGGCCAACATCCGCATCATTCAGGGCACTGCCAAGAAACTGAACCTGCCGATGGAACAGGTTGTGGTCACGGTGCAGGATCATGGCAACACGTCTGCGGCGTCAATTCCACTGGCGATGTCCGTGGGTCGCGCCCGCGGTCAGATCAAAGATGGCGATCTTATCGTCACCGAGGCCATTGGCGGCGGGCTGGCCTGGGGTGCGGTTGTACTGCGCTGGTAAATACTTACAACCACACGTTAATAATTGGCAGAAACAAGCCCGTCCAAGTCATTGATATTGACTCCTAAATTCCGCAGGGCCTAAGGTAGCCAAAACCACGGGGGACGTAATGGCGAATAAAACTTTGACGCGGATGGATCTTAGCGAAGCTGTATTCAGCGAGGTTGGTCTGTCGCGCAATGAAAGCGCACAGCTGGTAGAAGCCGTGCTGGATCATATGTCGGATGCGCTGGTCGCTGGCGAACAGGTCAAAATATCATCCTTTGGCACGTTTTCCGTGCGTGACAAAACGGCACGCGTGGGCCGTAATCCGAAGACTGGCGAAGAAGTCCCGATCAACCCGCGCCGCGTGCTGACGTTCCGGCCATCACACCTGATGAAGGACCGCGTTGCAGACGGGAACAAGTCCTGATCCATGGCCAAATCCCCAGACGCCTTTCGCACCATTTCTGAGGTCGCTGAGTGGCTGGGCATTCAGGCCCATGTGCTGCGCTTTTGGGAAAGCAAATTTACCCAGGTAAAACCGATCAAACGGGCCGGCGGGCGTCGGTACTATCGCCCGTCGGACATGTTGTTGTTGGGTGGCATCAAGCAACTGCTGCATGAGGACGGGCTGACCATCAAAGGCGTGCAGAAAATTCTGCGCGAAGAAGGGATGAGCCATGTCGCTGGCATGTCCGCCCCCCTTGATGATCTGACCCTTTCACAGCTTGGAGAAGACAAGCCGAAAACGCCTCCGCACACCGCAGTAAAAACGCCGGAAGACGAAAAAGGTGTCGTACTCAGTTTTGACGGTGGCACTGAATCCAAATCAGATAAGAACGTCTTGCAAGACGTTGAAATAATGCAAGAGCTCACAAAGATACCCGACGCCGAAATGGCCGATGATGAATCAGAGGTCGCGGTGGATGCAGCACCGGATGACAGCGCGGAACCTCAGCAACCACAAGTCCAGGAAAATGAGATCGAGGCATCTGAGCCAGCACAAGAGAGCGCAGAAGAACCGCCGTTATTGGAGCCTGAAGAGGCGACAGACCCCGAACCGCTGGATGCCACACCCGAGGATGAACCCGCGCTAGAAGACGCAAGTGAACCTGCCTCCGTTGACGCATTGCCGGCCTTCCTGCGGCATCCACTGACCGATCAGGACGGGCAGGATGAAAAGCCTGTCGTCGCCGCGCAACCGGACGCAGAACCGCAAGTCGAAACGCCCAGGAAACCACGTGTCATTGACCTGCCAGCATTCGCAACAGAGGCTGATTTTGACGCAGTCCCTGCGGCGCTCACTGCGGCATTCAGAGCCCGTGAGATCGCACCGGAGAATCGCAAAAAAGCCAGTACATTGCTGCGCCAGCTCACCGCACTGCGTGATTCGATGGCGACACGGCCCAGACCTTCCCCGCCGCCATCAAACCAAGACTGACCTCGGCAATGTCACATCTGGCAATTCCCTCTTGCGTGCGGGGCAAGATCGGTTATGTACCGCCCCAAGTCGGGCTATGGCGCAGCCTGGTAGCGCGTCCGTCTGGGGGACGGAAGGTCGCAGGTTCGAGTCCTGCTAGCCCGACCAATCATCAACAATACGCCCGCTTCCCTGGGATGCGGGCGTTTGTCATTGCGAAAGGCCCCACCAGATGACCACCCCGGTGCATGGCGTTATTCCAAACCAAGATATCTCAGCGATGATCAGGGACGGTGCAATTCTCGCCGATCCTGCGGTGATCCCTGCGCAAATCCAGCCTGCCAGCCTAGATTTGCGACTGGGTACAAAAGCCTACCGCGTGCGTGCCTCTTTTCTGGCAGGCAAAGACGCCAAGGTTGCGGACCGTCTGGCCGAGTTTGAGATGCATCAGGTCGACCTGACCAATGGTGCGGTGCTTGAAAAGGGCTGTGTGTATGTGGTGCCCTTGATGGAGAATCTCGCCCTGCCCGTAGACCTGTCTGCGGTGGCCAATGCCAAAAGCTCAACCGGTCGTCTGGACCTGCTGACACGCACGATCACCGATGGCGGCACAGAATTTGACCGTGTCGCACCGGGATATCACGGGCCGCTCTATGCCGAGATTTGCCCACGGTCTTTTTCGGTGCTGGTACGTCCGGGGATGCGGCTGAACCAGATCCGGTTTGGCCGGGGGGATGCGACGCTGAACGATGATGACCTGCGCGCATTGCATGCACAGACGCCACTGGTCAATGGTGACGCCGTGATTGATGATGGACTGGGGTTCTCAGTGGACCTGAAGCTGCCGGATACCACGCTTGTTGGATACCGAGCCAAGCCCCATACCGGCGTCATAGACCTTGATAACATTGGATATTATGATCCTGCTGAGTATTGGGAAGAGGTCCACACCAGCAATGGCCAGATCATTCTTGACCCCGGCGCGTTCTATATCCTGGTGAGCCGCGAGGCCGTCACCATCCCACCAGAATACGCAGCTGAAATGGCCCCATATCTGGCGATGGTCGGGGAATTCCGGGTGCACTACGCGGGCTTTTTTGATCCCGGTTTTGGCTTTGCTGACGCAGGTGGTGCCGGCTCACGAGGTGTGCTTGAGGTCCGATGCCATGAGGCCCCGTTTGTGCTTGAACACGGTCAGGTCGTCGGGCGGCTGGTCTATGAGCGCATGGCACACGTCCCGACGCAAATCTACGGCGCAGGCATCGCGTCAAATTATCAGGGTCAGGGCCTGAAGCTCAGCAAACATTTCAAAACGGTTGCAGCTTAGAACTTCATGATCCGGCGCATGGCCTTCATCGATTGTTTTGCATTGCCTGTATTCAGATGCCGCTGCTGGCGGGCCTGACGGCGGGCCTGACGTTCTTCGCGGGTCAATTGCGGCTGAGCAGGGTTGCCATAGTCGTCAATCTCGCCTTGCGGCTGCTGGCGGCGCTTGCCAATCTTGCCCGCCTGATCAAATCCGGCGTTCACACCGCGTCTGACCAATTGATTCATCACCTGACGGATAATCATGTTAATAATCTGGTTCATTGCCCGTTTCCCTTTTTGCCTCAGCGCGCAATATAGCATGGAATAAGGCGATTTTCAGGCCACCATCTGATTAATCTTCAAAAAGCTCGCTTTGACCTTCTGTGCTTTCTTCCTCATCGCTGTCGCTTTCCCCCATGATCGGCAAGGTGCCCGGCGGCGGTCGGTTCTCAAGCAGCCCGGCAGAACGCAATTCCTTGAGCCCCGGCAGGTCGCGGGCATTTTCAAGGCCAAAGTGATCAAGAAAACCTTGTGTCACGACGAAAGTCACAGGCCGCCCCGGAGTCATTTTGCGCCGTCCAAAGCGGATCCATTCCAGTTCCAGCAGCTGGTCCACCGTACCCCGCGACACCGAAACCCCGCGAATTTCCTCAATCTCGGCGCGGGTCACGGGCTGATGATAGGCAATGATTGCGAGCGTTTCGATCGCGGCACGGCTCAGCTTGCGCACCTCAACCGTTTCCTTTTGCATCAGGAACCCCAGATCAGAGGCCGTTCGAATGGCGTAAGCATCGCCGATCTTTGCCACCTGCACACCGCGGCCGTCATAGCGTTTGCGCAGATGCACCATCGCTTCGGCCGCGTCACAGCCATGCGGCATCCGCCCCTCAAGTTCTTTGAGGGTGATCGGTTCTGACGTTGCAAAAAGCACCGCCTCCAACATGCGCTCCTGCTCGGCAATTGGCGGGGCCTCAAACAGGCTTTCTTCTTTTTCTTCAAACTCTTCCGACACGCACCTAATCCTTTTTGCGCAACTGGATCGGGGCGAACAACGCGCTCTGCCTGATCTCAACTTGGCCTTCTTTTACCAGCTCCAGTGACGCCGCAAAGGTCGACGCTGTGGCGGACCTGCGCCGCATCGGGTCGGCCTCCCAGCCTTCGGGCAGAAAGCTCATCAGGTCCCCCCAGTCGCCTGCATACCCGATCAATCCACGCAACCGGTCCAGTGCCTGTTCCATGGTGAAAACGGAGTCCCGATCCATGACAAAGGGGCGAAAATCATCACGGGTACGGATGCGCGCGTAACCTTGCATCAGATCCAGCAGGGTCGCGGTATATGTCACACGGCGGGTCCGGGTTACCTCGTGGGTTTGGCCACGGGCAAAGAAATCACGCCCCAGCTGGTCGCGGGCCATCAGTCGGGCGGCGGCGTCGCGCATCGCCTGCAATCTCTCCAGTTGGAACGCCAGATGTGCGGCCAGTTCTTCACCAGATGGGCCATCTTCGGTCGGGTCGGGCGGCAGCAACAAGCGGGATTTCAGGAACGCCAGCCATGCGGCCATCACCAGATAGTCCGCGGCCAGTTCAAGCCGCAGCGCTTTGGCTTTCTCCACAAAGGACAGATATTGCCGCGCCAATTGCAAAACGGATATCTTGCGAAGATCGACCTTTTGGGTGCGGCTGAGCGTCAGGAGCAAATCAAGCGGCCCCTCGAACCCATCCACATCGACGATCAACGCCTCGGCGGCCATCCGCTCTGCGACAGATACGGGGTCTTCTTCAAATGTGGTTTCAGCCATGTCCAGCCCCGCCCAAAAGCGCCTCAAGCTGGGCGTCCAAGGCGGAAATGTCAACATCATCGGGGGCTTTGCGCATCGACAATGCACGCCGGGCGCGGGTCATTGCAGCAGGCGTCATTTCACCTGCGGCCTCAACGACGCGACGGCGGTCTTCCAAATGGGCATTGCAGTACAAAACAACGTCACAGCCCGCCTCGATCGCCGCCTTTGCATTTTCCGCTGGCGTGCCACTAAGCGCCTTCATCGAGATGTCATCGGTCATGATCAGGTTGTCAAAGCCAATGTCCTCGCGGATCAATTGCATCATGGCAGCCGACAGCGTCGCAGGGCGCGGGTCAATCGCGTCAAAGACCAGATGCGCTGTCATGCCCATTGGCAGGTCATTCAAGGCCCTGAAAGGGGCAAAATCGAGCGCATCAAGATCGGAGCGTGCGGCATCGACGCAGGGAAGGTCAAAATGGCTGTCCATTGTGGAACGGCCATGACCGGGGATATGCTTGACCACAGGCAAGACACCGCCAGCCAACAGAGCGTTCGCCACGGCGCGCCCAATGTTTCCAACCCGCGCCGGATCGCTGCCATAGCAACGGTTGCGCAAAAATTCATGGGTTGCGTGGCCGGCGACATCAACCATTGGCGCACAATTGCTGTCGATGCCAACGCCTCTCAGCTCGTGGGCGATAATCCGATATTTCAGATACATCGCCTCTTCGGCGCGCTCGCCCGCAATCGCCACAAAATCAAGCGGCGGCAGCCATTCACGCCAGTGGGGCGCGCGCATCCGCTGGACGCGGCCGCCCTCCTGATCAATGGTGATCACTGCATCATGGCCCACCGCTTCGCGCATTTCGTCGCACAGCGCGCGAACCTGATCTGGAGTTTCGATGTTGCGGGCGAACAGAATGAAACCGAAAGGATTGGCATCACGAAAGAACGCTTTTTCATCTGCCGTCAGACGCTGGCCTGTTGCATCA
>NZ_JBHGAR020000015.1:0-109674 GCF_042611115.2 Sulfitobacter sediminivivens | reverse complement strand
ACCGGAGGTATCCGTACTGCCGCTTGTACCGGAGGTATCCGTACTGCCGCTTGTACCGGAGGTATCCGTACTGCCGCCTGTACCGGAGGTAGCCGTACTGCCGCCTGTACCGGTTGTCGTCGTCGTACCACCACCAGAGCCGGTAACAACGGTGCTCGAGCTACCGACCCATGCATCATAGGAGAATGGATAACCGTCAACCAAGCTGGAACCTGCATTCAGAAGATCCACAGTGCTCCCAGGAATAACGCCGTACTGGTTATAACCATCTGCCTGCGTTGTTGCATAATAGATGAATTGGTTGTCGTAATACCCTGCTCCCGACGGGTTGGTATTCTGTACAAGAGCATTGTCATGCACATTCCAGTCTGCTTGACCGTTATAGCCAACGATCGAGGATGTGACATTATGATCGATCGTCACATTTTGAGATCCGCTACTAACGATGATTTTCGGAATCGTTATGCCACCGGTTATCGCCCGGGGGACTGCTATCAGCGTGTTATCCGAGATCGTTACGCCATCAGTCATGTGAAGGGCGATACCATTGGTATGGGCATTGTAGAGAGTATTGCCCTCGATCGTGATATTGTAATGCCAGTCTGTAGGATCCGACCAGTCGGCTTTGTCTCCGCCTGCCCAGATACCTTGGGTGTAATCACCCGCGCCCATGTCCAGCACATTGTCACGGATTGTAATGTTGCTGCTGCCATCACCGCTTGCACGCATAATCTGGATCATGTCGCGGTGATCTCCAGAGCCCGCAGAACCACCAAAATCATGGATATAGTTGTTTTCGATTAGGACATTGTCGACCCGGCCCAGATTAATGCCATCGGACCGGATCGTATGAATGTTATTCCCGATCAGGTTAACATCCGTTGAGGTGCTAACACCTATGGCTTTCCACCATGAATGAAACTCCGTGTTGATTACGTCTACATTTGTCGAGCCCTGGATCACGAGCCCCCTACCGAAACCGGTTCCATCGGCGCTTGTACCGGTCCCGCTTGCAAAATCACCATCAAAAATCGAGTCTGTGAAGGTGATGTTACTACTGTCCACCACCCGGAATTCACTGGCGGATTCCCTCTGTCCGCTGGAATATGTATAATCAAACTCGATTGTATCAAACGTGATGTTCGATGCCTGATTAATGTAGGCTTCCGAAAAGCTTGCCATCGCGTTGGGATCCGCCGACTTGATCGTCACATTTGATGCAAACTGCTGACTAAGGCTCAACTTACCATAATTACCAGCCGCAAGCAGGATGGTTTCACCACCTGTCGCGCTCGCTAACGCCTGATTCAACTCTGCCGCATTGGCCACCGTGATAGTTTGAACTGCCATCTTACACCTTTTTCTTAGTGGCGCTTGCGCGCACACGATATCCCGTCCATCCAATTCGGATGCAACAATTGCCAGCAGGCAAAAGAGAGACCAAATTACGGCTAAAATTGGAAATTTTTGCTTAACTCGACGCAATCAGCACCGAATTCTGCTATTCCCGAGCAAACTCGTACTAAACTGGCGGGGATTGTTTCCTCCCCTTACCTATTTTCCCGATATGTGCGGCTTCGTCCGGCTATTTGCAACAAACGGACAATGTATTGCTTTTTTCAGGCGCATCCTCGCGCATATCTGTTCGGTGTCGGCAAATAGTCGCCCGATGCCGTAGCGCACCCACGCAAAACCTCAGCCCTCGCGGAAGGCACGGCTCAACTGATCGGCCAGTGGCTTGGTAAGATAGTCCAGGACCGATCTCTCCCCGGTTTGCATGAACGCCTCAACCGGCATACCCGGCACCAGATGTACCGGGCCAAGGCTGCGCAACTCCTCGGAGGGCAGTACCACCGTAGCACGGTAGAATACCTGCCCGGTTGCTTCGTCCTGTATGGTATTGGGGGATATCTTGACCAGCTCCCCATAAAGGATTGGGGCGGTTTTCAGATCAAAAGCAGGAAACTGCACTTTTGCGATCTGCCCGATATATATTTGGTCGATTGATGTCGGATCCACCCGCACCTCGAACTCCACCCCTTTCGAGACCGGCACGATCTGCATGATCACGGATTCCGGTGCCACAACACCCCCCACCGTATCAACCTGCGATTCATGCACGATACCCTCAGCCGGAGCCACAATATCGATACGCTCAAGCTGCTTTTCGATGGTCACAATTTCCAGTAGCAATTCCTCATACCGGGTTGTTGTCTCGCGCAGCTCGGTCACCACCTCTTCCTTGAACTGACCCTCCGATTGCAAGATCTCAAGCTGTGTGTCGCGGATCGAATTGAGGATGCGGGCAAGCTCGGACTGATGCGCAACTATTTCGCCAAGAAGTGACGACTCGGCGCGCTGAAGCGCCAACACATCGCCCTCGCGGGCCAGGCCCTGACTGTTGAGCTGCTGGGCGTTACTAAGCTCCTGACGGATATAGGTCAGCTGATCGCGCTTTGCCGCAGCCTGTCCTTCAACCCCATCGGTTTGGTTCTTGAACTGCTCAATACGCTCCTTGAGCTGTTCTTTCTTACCAGCCTGCAACTCACGGCGGGTCTGCAAGATTTCCATCTGCCCGGCATACTGACCATCCAGATTAAGCCCTCCCAGCTGTTCAGGCGGATTACTGCGCACAATCCGGTCAAGCCCGCGATGCTCTGCCTCCAACCGATCGCGGCGCACCACGATCTCGGATAGCCGGTTGCGGTATATGTCACGGTTAATGTCCAAAAGCGTCCTGTCCAGACTGAGCAGCAGATCCCCCTGCGCAACCAGATCACCATCGCGCACACGGATATCAGCCACCACGCCACCATCAAGGCTCTGAACCACCTTGGGGTTGCCCCGCACCACCGCCTGACCCGAGGCTATAACCGCCCCATTGATCTGGGTGTAATTGGCCCAGAGCAACAGCGAGGCAAACATAACCACGCTTCCGAAGCTGCCTAAAAGTGCCGGCCACCGCAAACCCGTTCTCAGACCCGAGTTCGATGGTATTTCTTTGGCGACACTCTGTTTTTCCGCCAGCTTCATAACTGTCCCCCCTTCACGGCATGGGGGACAGACGGTGACGTCGTCGCAAGGCGGATGGTTTCTTCCTTATCGCCGAAATAGGCCACACTGCCCTCACGCAGCAGCATCAGCTTGTTGACCGACGAGATGGCGCTTGGCCGATGCGCCATCACCACCACGACACTGCCGCGTTCGCGCAGAATCTGGATGGCCAACGACATCGCTTCGTCCGCATCCGCATCAAGATTCGAATTTGGCTCGTCCAACACCACAAGCCTAGGAATTCGGTAAAGCGCGCGCGCCAGACCCAGCTGCTGGATCTGGCCGCTTGAGAGGGGTTGCGCATGATGGCCGATCACGGTCGCATAACCATCGGGAAGAGCTAAGATCATATCATGCACACCGGCAACCTTTGCCGCTTCGATAATATCAGCATCACGCGAAGCTGCATCAAACCGCCCGATATTCTGGGCAATAGTTCCTGGCAAAACCTCTACCGCCTGAGGAAGGTACCCAATATGACGGCCCAGATCATCGGGCGGCCACTGATCCAGTGTTGCCCCGTCAAGCCGAACCTCACCCGCATCCGGCCGCCAAGCGCCAATCAGAATTTTGGCAAGGCTGGATTTACCGGCAGCACTGTTGCCAATCACCCCCAGCCCATCCCCTGGTGACAGGCTGAAATTAATTTGATTCAGAATCCGCTGCCGGCCCTTGGTATGAGATTGCGGCGGCATCAGCTTGATCAGGTTTTTGACTTCCAGTTCACCTTTGGGATCGGGCAGGGAAAGTTGCTGCTTTGCCTGCGGCATCGCATCGAAGGCCGCCATCAGACGCTTATGTGCCGCCATCCCGCGGGCAATCGCGCGCCATTGCCCCAGCACCTGATCAATGGGGGCCAGCGCCCGGCCCGCAATGATCGAGGTCGCGATGATCATGCCCGGTGTTATCTGCTGTTGCAGCGCCAGATAGGCCCCCACCGTTAGCAGGGCCGATTGCAAAAGCATCCGAAAGGACCGGGAGAAAGATGAGAACAGCTCGGTCCACTCTCCGCCCTCCTGCGCCTTGGCAAGAGCAGCTTCATGAAGCTGTCGCCATCGCGCAACAACTGCCCCCCGCATTCCCAGTGTCATGATAGCATCGGCATTGCGGTGGCTCGCATCCAGAAACTCCCGCTCCGATCCATCAAGCTGGGCGGCAGTATCGGTGGTGCCTTTTGTCACTGCCTGGTTCACGAGAGCCGCAGCGATCACAACCCCCGCCCCGGCGATGGTCAGATAACCCAGCCACGGGTGGATCGCAAAAACCACGACCAGAAACAACGGAATCCAAGGCAGATCAAACACACCCTGAATGGCAGGGCTCGACATGAAATTGCGGACCATGCTCAGATCCCGGATAGGGTTATGCACTTTTTTGGCCTGATTATCGAGGCTCTCCTGCATCCAGAAGGCCATCGCCGGATCACCGAGACTGCGGTCCAGACTATAACTCGCCCGGGATAATAGACGTGAACGCAGGAACTGATAGAGCCCAAGGAAGGCATAAAGGATGACCACGACCATAAAGAGGCCCTGAAGCGTCGGCACCGAGCCGCTGGACAGCACCCGGTCATAGATCTGCAGCATGTAGATCGGACCGGTGAGCATCAAAACGTTGATCATGGCACTGAACAGCCCAACGGTGATCAACGTCCGGCGCAATCGCCGAAGTGCAATTTTATAGAGGTTCTGCCCCTTGGGTACGGCCCGTTGCATTCTTTATTTGCCCTTATACCCCCGCCTGTATTCGGCGTGGTTGCCTGTTAGAAACACAATGTGACATTCAGGATGAGAAATCCAGCGTGAACACCAAGTACATCGCGACCGGGCTGTCCGGCTGAAACCGAAGGCGTATATATTATGCCCGAAGCCTGCGAACACAAGCTGTCCGGTGCGCCGGAACCGGGTTCCATGGCTCACGTGCCGCTACCACCTCGAAGGTCTGAGCGTACCCTTCTGCTTTGGCAGGAGAAATAGTGGGTTAGCGGACCAGAACCAATCGGCAGAGCTATGCCTATTGCATCAATATGTCGATCTTGGCACCCCGAATCGCATCCCCCATGTCACTATGTCACCATGGACAAAACATCACCTCAGACGTACAGTTTCAGCCTGCTTCATTGATAAATCATAGGGGTACTCAATATGGCCAAGACCCGCATCGTTACCGCACCTCTGGCCCTTGCAAGCGCTCTGTTCCTGCTGCTGGCAGGGCCGCTTGCTGCGGCCCCGGCTTGTTCTGGGACAGATATCACCACCAAAGTCTCAGCCACCCCTAGGGGCCATCTGATACGCAACCCCGCCGAGCTTTCCAACGCGCTCGGAAACACCCAAGGCGGCGATGTTTTCGAACTCGCCTCCGGCAATTATGGCGCGTTGACCATTACCACAGCGTTCCGCAAACCCGTCACACTCCGGTCAGCCGACCCGAAGGCTCCAGCGTGCTTTACTGAATTGCGCCTCGAAGGGGCCAAAAACGTGACACTTGATGGTCTGGTTTTCGATTATGCCTACACATCAGGTGATAAAGATAGTGCTGGCAGATTCAGTATCCGAAAAAGCCATAATATTCTCATTTCCAATTCGACCTTCGACGGAGACTACAAGTCCGGCGCAGGCACCGGCCGTGGCCTGCGCCTCAAGAGAAATGACTCCATCATCCTTCAGAACAACGTGTTTCGCAAATGGTGGAAAGCGGTCACTGGTGGTCTCGGCACAGACTACATCATCCGCGGCAACGAAATTTACGATATCCGCTCAGATGGCATGGCGTTTGGTGCCGTTGACGGGCTAACGATCGAGGCCAATCATCTGCATAATTTCCGAGGCATTAAGGGCGGTAAGGACCACCGCGACATGCTGCAGATCATGCGGGCCTCTAACCTGCGCAGCACCAATATTATTATCCGCGACAACATTTTCGATATGGGGGCGGGAGACTACGCACAAACGATCTGGATGGGCGGGGATGGCAAAGACCTTGGTGACCCGATGCTGCGTCATCAGAATGTGAGGATCGAAAACAATGTCATCTACAATGCCCACACGCATGGCATTTCGGTCCATGGTATCGACAACCTGTCGATCCGCAAAAACTCGATCATCCGGGTGCGCCGCGCCAAAAGCGGAAAGGTCACTATCCCGCGGATCAACGTCTCGCCGGGTTCGACATTTGTTGTCATCGAACAGAATGTCACCAGCAAAATCAACGGATACCAAAATCAGAAAAATTGGGTTGTACTCAACAACGCTCTCATCCAAGACACCTCTCCGGGCGCTCCGGGATATTACGACCGTGAATTTATCTACTACGCCACTGGGTCCTCTCACGGATATCACGAATATGGTGTGCGCCTTGGCAGTTCCGCCGACCGGCTAAATGCTGGCTCCACGCTTGTGAAGAATTATCCGACCCGCCGTTAGGGATATTTTAGAAAAATTTGCTGGGCCTGACCGGCTGGTAACGATACTAAGTCATCTGCATAGCGCAAACCGGGGCAGACATGGCATCAGATCTTAGAGATAAGCGGCTATTCTTACGATTTCTGAGCATCAGTGTCTTGGGTACAATTGCCGACTATCTGCTGGCGCTGCTGCTGGCTGAGGCCTTCTCCTTTGCCTACGTTACGGCTTCAACATGCGGTTTCATCTTAGGCTCGATCGTCAATTACTGCGGCCATAGCGTTTTCAGCTACGAACATACCAGCCGGAAAACCATCTCCCTCAGAGGCTATGGAAAATACCTTCTGGCAGTGCTGTCGTCGCTGCTCGTCCGGCTTATTGCAGTGGCGATGCTGGACTACCTTACAGCCCTGCCCTTCTGGTTCATTCTGCTAGTCGCCATCGGTGCGTCTTTTGTGACCAGCTATGTCATTTCGACCTTATGGGTGTTCCGCAAGCCGGATTAAAGCGTCTCTAAGTTTCGATATAAAGCTCATGCCACATCATATAATTCAGCAAGCCCCATAGTGGCCGACCATTGTCCCGCTTGCCACTCAGATGATCTTCGATTAGCGCCGAAATCGCCTGCACGCGGAAAATGCCAGTCTTTTCGATATTCTCCGGCCCCAGGTAGCGCATCATCAGATCTTTCAACTCATCCTTGAGCCACCGTGAATAGGGCATTTCCAGCCCAACCTTCTTTTTGTTGAGGATGCTCTCGGGCAGGTCGTTTTCCATCGCCCGACGCATTAAATGCTTCTTGCGCCGGTTCTTCATCTTCATCTCCGCCGGGACCGTGGCCAGAAATGCGGTCAGCTCCGGATCGGTAAAAGGTACCCGTGCCTCTAATGAATGCGCCATGGTCATCCGGTCGTTCTTGATCATCAGATCATCCGGCAGGAAGATGGTTGAATCGATATACATCAGCCCCGACAGTTCCTCGTCGGCATCCGCGTGCTGATAGGCGCGGGTGAAATGCCGCACTGCCGGTTCCAGGGTCCCAGAACTTTCGACAGCATCCGTATAAAGACCTCGCTTCTCAGCCTCACCCAGCACGATCCGCCACCACAGATGCGCCTCTTCGGGTGGCAGATCCAGCCCGCCCAGAAACCGTTTCGCCTTAAACTCAAAGCTCAGCTTTTTGTCCGACACTGGCAGACAGTTGACCAACGGCTTGATGATACCGTTGCGGATAAAGCCTGGAATTTTCCGTGCCTTTTTATACACGTTATAGGCCGCGTGAGTGTCATATCCGGCAAAGGCCTCATCCCCACCTTCCCCCGACAGGACAACGACAACCTCATCCTTGGCCAGTTCACTGACATAATAGGTCGGGATGGCCGAGCCATCACCATAGGGTTCATCCGTGAAGCTCAGGTATTTCGGCAGCATGTCCCGGACCATATCAGCGGTGATGATCACTTCACGGTGCACCGTGTTGAACTCTTTCGCGACAATTCTGGCAAAGGGCAGCTCGTTAAAGCTCTGGTCTTCAAAGCCCACGGAATAGGTATGGATGGGCTCATCGGTGTGCTTGCTCATCAAGGCCACCAGTGTGCTGGAATCCAGTCCGCCTGACAGGAACACACCGATCGGCACATCAGCGATCAGTCGACGCTCAAGCGCCTTGTCCATCAGTTCATATGAGCGTTCAATCGCATGATTTTCGGTGATGCTGTGATCAACGGTGAAATCCAGATCCCAATAGCGTTTCGTGGTGGTCTCACCATTTGCCGAGACGCTCATGTGATGCCCCGGCTGAATTTCATAAATCCCCTCAAATGCGGTCTGTGTGCCGGGTATATAATTGAAGGTCAGAAAATCATGCAGCGCCTGCATGGACGCTTTGCGTTCGACACGCTCATCCGTAATGATCGCCTTGATCTCGGATCCAAACCGAAAATGGTTTTCATCCTGCTGATAAAAGAACGGTTTAATCCCATAACGATCCCGGGCCAGATGCAGCATCTGGGCGCGCTGATCCCAGATCGAAATGGCAAACATGCCGTTCAGTTCGGCCACCATGTCCAGGCCAATCTCTTCATAAAGATGGATCAGAACCTCGGTATCGGTGCGCGAGCAAAACACATGACCGCGCTCTTCCAGCTGGTATTTCTCTTTCAGCTCCCGAAAATTGTAAATCTCACCGTTAAAAGCGATCACCACGCTGCCATCTTCATTGGTCATCGGCTGATGCCCGTTATAGGACAGATCAATCACCGCCAGACGCCGAAACCCCAAAGCCATACGATCATCCAGCCAGATACCATCATCATCCGGCCCGCGATGCGCGAGTGTCTTGGCCATTCTGGTGATCAGCGTTTCATTTGTCGCCGCCGCCTGTGGATCAAGCCGCAAGATCCCACAAATTCCGCACATGTTAATTAATTTCCTTCAAAAAATTTCCTAACCCACAATACTGTCATGACGCAGGCCGTGTGTTTTCAAGACAGACCACCACCGTTCCACCATTCAAAGACCCCCAGAACCGTTTCACCACTGAATAGTCCTGTTCGATCAGGGCCAGAAGACCGGGATAGGCGGTTTTGGCATGAACCGGCATCGTATAGATCAGCCAGATACGCCCGGTCACAGGTGCCAGACGGCTCAGATCCTCAAGCGTATCCACATTCTCCCAGCCCATGCCGTAATAGGCGTTGAACGGGAAACCGGCGATGCCAATGGTGACAATTCTATCGCCTTTTTTCTGTTCGCGCTCAATCAGCTCAATCGCACCGCTGTAGTCCTGTTTCGGCAGATAGACATAGCGCAAAGACAGACAGGAAACCGACACGATACCAACGCAAAACAGCATTCCCATCCGGACAGGCCAGAGCCCCGGCAGGTAAAGAAGACGGCCCAGATACTGCCCACTCAGCACCGCGCCGCGGATCAGGATGATGATGCCAAACCCCATGCCAAAAAAGAAAAACCGCGGGAACAGCGTGTAACCAATACTGGTCATAGCCGCGAACCCTACCACAACAGGGATCAGGAACAGCGCCGCCATTGCCGGCCTGGTCCGCAGAAAATCCAACAGGCCAATCCCAAAGATCACCAGCGCCACCAGCGCCACAGCGCCCCCGGCAAACCCGACCTGCACCGCGTTCACAATCTCCATCAAAGCCCAAAACGGATTGGTCCATTCGGTATCCGGGCCCTGCAGGCCAGAATTTAGCAGCGCCCCGCCAACCACGCTCGGCAGAACCAGCGCGTAGGCCTGAAAGGTCAGAAGACCCACAGGAATAAACCCGTAGAACAGGCCATTCCACCGGTTTGGCGTAGAGCGGAACAGAGTAGCGCCCCAGATCGCGAAATGGGCCAGTGCCACAAGCCCCATAGTCAGATGTGTAAAGGCCCCCAGTCCAACCGCCAGACTATATAGCAGCCATTTGCGCGGGCTGCCCTGCCGGATCGCATCCAGCAACCAGGCACTGGACAGCAGCGTGAAAAACAACAGCGCAGTATAGCCGCGCGCATTCTGGCTGAACCAGATATGATGAAAGGAGAATGTCATCAGGGCGATGGCAAACAGGCTTTCGCGGATGCTGGCCACTCGGCGCGCTAATGCATAAAGCGCCACGATACTGCCAATTCCGAACAAGACAGCCGGCAACCTCAGAGCCCAGACAGTGTCCCCAAACAGGGACAATGACAGCCGCGCCAAGACGCTGAACAACACGTGATTATTGGCGTCATGATAGGTGCTGACAATCTGCCCTACGGACAGGGGCATGTAATTCACATGGGTCAGCATCTCATCAAACCAGATGCCTGTATCGAGACTGTAAAACCGCAAAACAATCGCACATAAGAGCAGCGCTATAAAAATAGCCGTCTCTGATTGGGTAGCTTCGGCAAAGCCAGAAGAAGGGTCAGCGGACGGATAATACGTCGACAAAAACCGCAACAGCAGAGTATACGCTCCGATCGTGACAAGCCCACCCTTAAACAGCTGCGCGCCCAGAACAAGCTGCGGATTACCTATCGCCTTGGTGCCCTGCAGCAGCCAGATCAGCGAATCCGATGCCACAAACAACCCCAACAGAATGAGGGAAACCCCGAGAGCTATGTTGATATATGCCGTATTCATTGAGCCTTTGGTCTAATACCTATAATCGTGTTTTCGTCTTTATAAGTGTTGAAGCTTTTTTAATGTCTGAGCGCCTTCATAACCGCGTAATCTGGTTTTGTCGTGATCTGAAATTTAACGAAATAGCCATATAGTATCGGATTGGTTATCAATGTGCCTTTTGGTCGGCCATTGGTAAAGGATTCAATACAAACAAAGGCATGGAAGACATAAAATTATAGGTTCAACATTGCTTAACTGTCACATCCCGGACGGTAGTATGGCTGTTTCTTGAACCAGTGCCGCTCAACGCGATGCCGTCTTTTCAATTTGTAATTGTTCCATCCCAGACGATCACATAAATCGTCGCCGCTCTGCATTTTTAATGGCAAGATCGGTTTTGGGTGACATCCGGGAGGACGTTCAATGCTGATCAATCTTCATAGCCAGGCGATGACGACACCCAAAGTGCGGGCGGAAATTCAAGCGAGTGACGAGCCTGCTTGGGTTCTGGCGGAGCGGTACGGCACAACCGAACAGACAGTGTGGAAGTGGCACAAGCGCGATAGTGTAAATGACCGCAGCCACACAGCGCACCGGCTGGAAACAACGCTCACGCCTGCGCAAGAGGCCATTACAGTGGCCCTGCGCAAGACGCTGCTGGTGTCTCTCGATGACCTGCTCGCCGTGGTGCGCGAGTTCCTGAACCCGGATGTCTCGCGCTCAGGGCTGGATCGGTGTCTGCGGCGGCATGGCGTGGGCAATCTGCACGATTTGAAAGCAAAGGTGGCACGGCCCAAGCCCAGCGGCTTCAAGGCATATGAGCCCGGATACCTTCATATCGACGTGAAATATTTATCGCAGATGGCCGATCAAACGTCCCGTCGTTATCTATTTGTCGCGATCGACCGGGCTACCCGCTGGGTGTTCATTCGTATCTACAGCAGCAAGACAGCGGCCAACGCGCGCCGCTTTCTGCGTGATCTAGAGCGGACTTGCCCACTGCGCATCCGAACCATACTCACGGACAATGGGAAGGAGTTCACCGACCGTCTCTTTGGCCCGCGCAAGCGCGCGCAAAGCGGGAAACATGAGTTCGACAAGCTCTGCGCCGAACTGGACATCGAACACCGCCTGACGCCGCCCACCTGCGCCAGAAACCATCGTACCAATGGACCAAAAGCCAATCATGCACTAACTTTCAATATGGACCACTCAAGTGGGGCTGCTCACTTTCAGTTTGACAAATACCAAGGCTTAAGACGAAGGGTATCTGGTAAGCTTGGATGCAAATTTTGAAAAAACAACTGATGTCATTACTCTGTAATCACTTCTCTTTTTTCACTCGGCGGAAAAACCGGAGACTGCTTATCGTGGGTGTTCTTACCGTTATTCTTGGCCTAACAGCGGCACTAAGACTGTGGGGAATAGACATTCGCAGCATATCACATCCAGAGGTATATGTTCCCGGCATAGATCTTATTGCGCATCACTCAGAACCGCCACCGCGCCACACATTGACTGAAACACTCCACTGGCATTACCACGATGAGCCACATCCAATGGGATGGTATCTGGCCATGTTGGCCTGGACCAACGTTTTCGGCACCTCGCATCTGGCCTTGCGCTTACCGGGTGTCTTGTTCGCTCTGGGGTCTGTCCCGCTTATTTTCGCAATTGCGCGCAAAAGCTTCGGAACAGCTGTCGGCGGCCTCGCCGCCCTGATGCTCTCACTGCATGGGTTCCATATTTTCTGGAGCCAAACAGCCCGCATGTATGTCGCAGGAGCTTTTCTGGCGTTGCTGGCAACCTGGCTTCTTCTGCGCCTTACCAAAACGCCCAAACCCCTGCCCAGGCTTGAAATCTGCTATATCGCGACGATCATAGCGGGCGTTCTTACAGTAGAGTTCTTCTGGCCTCTCATCATGATTCATATGTTCTGGGCCATGCTGGTTTTGCAGCGCCCTGCTATCGGAACAGACAAATCAAGCGGTCAAATCGGGTTTAGCAAAGCACCAAGGGTGCTCCAAACCCAAACCATCGCCTTCATCATGGCTGTCCCCGCGCTGACACATGCGGTTTACAGGGCACGCAAAGGTGCCGCACCAGACCCGTCTACAGATTTCCTGATGGAATACTTTTCGTTTGGCTTCCTGTTTGCAAAGGATGAGTTTGCGATCCCTGCGCTTCACATAGGCCCGGTCTGGACCGGGCTCCTGCTAGTGTTTTCGCTGATCCTTTTGCTGTGCAGTTTAAAAGCCCCTAAGCGGGAAGCCCCGCTTACTATTCCACGTCAAAGCATTCCCATATGGATTCCGATCGTGGCCGCAATCATATCGGCCAGTTTCATGTTCTGGCTGGCGTCAATTGCTCATCGGCGCAACGAGGCCCTGATGACCTTGTCCGTTCTGCCATTCATTGCACTGATCATCCCGAGTTTAGCCTCGGTCTGGCGCAGATATGTCCCGCGACTGCCTTCCAGCTCTCTGCACCTGCTGCAGGAAAAGACAATCTTGTTATGGCTAATCGCGGTGATATCGCCGCTGGTCCTGTTTGCGATGTCTTATAAAGTGTCTATTCTAGCCCCAAGGGCCTTTCTGATCTTTATACCCTATTATCTCATACTCTGTGCCGCCGGGGCGCTTCATGTCATCCGTCATCAACGGCTCAGATGGGTAGCCGTGAGTGTGACCCTCCTCGTGTTTGCCGCCAGTATACCCTATTCCGCCCACAAGCCCGGCTCCCCTAATGACTACCGGGGTCTGGCTGAAAGCATGCAGACCGAGATGCAAGCCGGGGACTATATCCTGCTAAGAGACCGCGACTGGGTCGACACTCCTCTGCTTTATTATATGCCTAACGCACAGTTAATCGTATTGAACTATGTGGCCGCTCTGAAAGCAGATCCGGATGCGCGCGTCTGGTTGATCACATGGCCTTCCACAGCTCAACCTGTGATCAATGATGCACGCCGCGAAGCGCTGAAGAATTATCACCACGTGTTAACTCTCAAGAAACTAAGGGCGTCCGCCGAGCTCTTTGAACGAAATACAGACCCATAACCATTTATCAGCCTATACACCTAGAGAAACAGAACATTGCAGCCAGCAAATATGTTTGATCTTATTTTAGGGTACAAATAAACCTGATCGACGTCAGGCTGATATCCGAAAGTAACGCCAATGAGACATAAAACTCCGAGCCGGCCGTCACAGGCACAAAACACTGTCGTGGCACCGCCCACGCTCAGTATCGTTGTGCCGATGTTCAACGAAGAAGACGTGCTGCCAATCCTGTTCACCCGCCTCGGGAAGTTTTTTGATCAGGTCGGGGAAACCTTTGAGATCATCTGCATCAATGACGGCAGCACAGACCGTACAGCAAAACTCCTGGTTGAAGCGCACAATAAAGACGACCGGATCAAAGTTATTAACTTCTCACGCAACTTTGGAAAAGAAGTGGCTCTAACCGCTGGTCTTGATGCATCATCAGGCGATGCGGTTATTCCATTTGACGCGGATTTGCAGGACCCCCCCGAGCTAATCATAACTTTTCTCGAAAAGTGGCGTGAAGGTTATGACGTTGTCTGTGGTGTACGGCGGCAGCGGGGCACCGATACCGCCATAAAACGTTGGTCGGCAACAAATTTCTACCGGGTGATCAACCGGCTTTCCGGTGTACGAATTCCCACCAATGCAGGGGATTTCCGTCTGATGGATCGGCGGGTTGTGCGCGAAACATGCCGTCTGCGCGAGAAAAACCGCTTCATGAAAGGTCTTTTTGCTTGGGTCGGCTTCCGACAAACATCTGTGCCCTATGACCGACCAGAGCGCGCGGCTGGACAAACCAAGTTCAGTTACTGGAGGCTCTGGAACTTCGCCCTGGACGGAATTACTGGTTTCAGTTCTGTGCCGCTACACATAGCTGGCTATATTGGTATGCTGACGGCTGTCATCGCTGTCATCTATGGTTCTCTTCTGTTCATACGCACATTGGCTTACGGAGTCGACGTCCCCGGCTATGCCTCGATTATGGTCGCGGTGCTTCTGATCGGCGGATTGCAACTGATCGTACTCGGCGTGATTGGTGAGTATCTTGGCAGGCTTTACGAGGAATCGCGAAAACGCCCGCTCTACATCGTCGAAAGCACACTTGGACTGCCCCACCCTGAGGATACGTACCGCTGAAATAGACTCTATTCCAGCAAATCTGTCGCCGGATTTTCGGTAATCTCCACATCATCGTAATAGCGCTGAGCTTGCAACGCCGACCGATGCAAGCTCAGCCGCATCGCAGCCTGAATAGGTGCACCATCCAGAGCCGCCTGCGTCAGAAACCCTGAACGCAACCCGTGGGGGGTGGCGTAATTTTCAGGCAGACCAGCCTGTTGCAACCTTCGTTTGAGGATTTGGTAGATGGCATCAGGAGACAACCCTCGGGCAAGCGGTCGGTCGGCCTTGCTAATTGCCCGGAAAAGCGGGCCGTCCCCGATACCCCCTGCATCGATCCATGCCACAAGCAGCCGGGCCGCCCGCCCCTTCAGAACCAGCCGTGGTGTTCTACCTTGCTGGGTGGTTTTGGTTTCAACCATATTCAGCCATATCAGACCCTGTTTTTCGAAATCCTCCAGGGATACATCCTCACACCGGAACCCCACGATTTCGGACCGTCTGCGTCCGCCCGACGCCCAGCCAACCGCCAAGATTGCACGGTCACGCACCCCGCGCAGGGACGACCCACAAGCCTCAAGCAGCGCCTCAAGTACCTCACGGGTGATCGGGCGGGCGGATTTGGGTGTATGGGGACGGGCAGCGGCCCGGCGCGCTTTGGTGCGGGCCTGTCGGATAAGGGGGGCCTCAAACGGACTATTCAGATTGCGCATCCGGTGAAACGCTCGCCAAGAGGCAATCCGCCGGTCCAGCGTAGACGGGGCCGGGCAGGTCAGCGATTTTCTCAATCCGGCTTTGATCAAGGTCTCGGCTGTCACACGGGCCGGATCGCCCAGATCGGCATCCCGCAAATCACGCGCATGGTCCAACAGAAAACTCAATGCAGTAGACTCTGTTTCGGGCCAGTTTAGTCCCTGTTTCAGGCGAATTCCCTTCCAGGCGGTCAAATAGATCAAGTCCCGTTCATAGGCGCGCAGTGTGTTGGCCGGGGTGCCGCGAACATAAAGGTCGGTCAGAGCAATCTCATCGGTTTTGGAAAGAACCGGAGGCACGGTCAGCGAAAGCGCGATAGCCTGTGTCATCGCTCCATCCTGCGGAAAATTCGTGTTGAATACAATAGACGTGATAATCTTTTCTTATCATGTTTAATATGAAAACAATAAAAACCCACCTGTAATATGCATTTTTATGCTATTTTGCATATGTAGTTATGAAGCACCTGAATATAATGAAGAATACTGATCAAGAGCACAATAGCCCCAGGTCTCTCTACGACCCACAGGACAGCCCGGAAGAGGACCTATGGTTTTTACCAGGACCTGACGCAGAGACCATAGAGGAGCCCCTCCTCTGGCAGTTTACAGATCGCCAGACACTGGATGCAGCCATCTGGCGCGATGCAGAATGCGCGAATGCGGTTCCTCTGGCACGGGCTGCTCAGGCCTATGGCGCGCTCCATGACCGGCTGAGGCAGTCTCCAAACGCGTTGAACCGGATTGCGCTGATGCAGGTCGCTGACCTCAGCTGGCATCTGGGCGACCGGCTGACCGAAGACAGAATCGCCCTTTATCTTGCAGCGCGCATTTCACATGCCCGCGATCAGATGCCCGCTTTCGAGCGGGCCAGTTGGGCATATCGACGGCTTACAGACCGCCAGGAGGCAAGACCGGGGCAATTGGCGGATTTTCTCGGTCGCACCCCTGTAAAAGCCCCTGCTGCTGACCCTCTGCCGGTTGATCGGCCTCAGGGCACCGAATTTGCGGCTCTTGAGGCAGAATTCTGGGACGGCCTGTCCGATATGTCAGACAGCCATCCGATCACCCGTGCCGGTTTTGCCTGGCAACTTTGGAGCCGACTGGACCTTTCAGGAGAAACCAACCGGATTGAAGGCGCGGTGGTAGCCGCCCGAATTGGATCCGGCAACCCTGCAACGGGCCTGCGGTTTCTGCCCCTGAGCCCTGTCCAGCGCGGAAATACTCCCACAGACCGGCTAGCTGCTTTTTATGCTGGAACAGAGACTATATGCCTGCGCGCGCTCATGCAGTTGGATCGCATTGCAAGCTGGCGGGACAAGGCCAATACCGCAACTGGACATCTGTCAGGCCGCACTCCTGCCCGCCTGATCGGTGCCCTGACCGACTGGCCAATACTGTCAGCCGAAGCACTGGAAACCCTTACTAGGGTCTCCCGCGCCGCTGTGCAGCGCAATATTGATAAGCTGGAAAAGCTCGGACTGATCCGCGAAGTGACAGGCCAGGGCAGGTTTCGCATGTGGCGGGCTTTGACGTAGGGCCCTAATCCTCGACAGCCGCGGCGGCGATCTCCTGCGACACTGGACTATCCTTGTGCCCACCCACGTTGCTGCCGGCTCCAATGCTGATATTGAGCAAAACAAAATTCCGCCCCAACTGCCGCACCTCATTGGCCAGCACCACATCTGCATCGGCGATATTTTCTTCGGTGTCGATCAAATCGCGGATGGTTGCTGAACCACGCCCAACCTGATCACGGGTCAGATCACGAGCCTCTCGGTAAAGACGCACTGACCGACGGGCTGTCCTAGATGACTCGGCGCTGCCCTTGTAAGCGGCGCGTGCATTCTCAACATCCCGCAACGCACTCAGAACGGTCGATTTCCACTGCTCATGCGCCTGTCTTGCCTGAGAGTGACGCGCTGCAACCCGCGCTTTAGGTGATTTATCCAGTAGTGAGGGGAACACAATCGACGGACCAAAGAAATACTCCAGCCCCTCCAGCCCGCCGACGCGGACGGGTCCGATCGACCCGCCCAGCGACAGCCGCGGATACAGATTGGCCCGCGCCACACCTATTTCGGATACAGCAGCGTAATAGCTCCGTTCGGCGATCCGGATATCAGGGCGATTCCGCAACAGATCCGCAGGGATACCTATATTGGGTGCCAGATTTGGCTGCGGTTGGTGAACATAGCCATCAAGATTGAACCCAAGCGTCCCCGGTGCCGCCCCGGCCAGCACAGCGATATCGTTCTTGATGCTTTGAATCTGAGCCTGCAGAGGGGGAATCTGGGTCTGAGTTTCAGCAACCAACGCTTCGGTCCGGACCATCTCTACCCGTGTGGTCGAGCCTTGGTCAAACAGACTGCGTGTCAGACCTACCGTTTTGCGGCGGGAGGCCAACTGTTGGTTGCGCAATTGCAAAAGCCGTTGATTGTAACGCAGGTCGATATAGGCGTTCGACATGTTGAGTATCAAAAGAAGGCGCGCGGCATCCACCTCGGCCGCTGCTACCTCAACCCTAGCACCGGCGGCTTGTAACTTTTGTTTGCGCGACCCATAGGGATCAAACAGCCAATTGGCCCCAAGCGCGGCCTCGGAGCGGGTACTTGGACCATTCCCCGAACCTATTTGGTCCCGCCGCCGGATGGATGCTGTCGGTGTTAGGTCTCCGTTTGGTGGTACCCCTTCAAGGTTGCTATGGGCCTCAATCACACGCTCACGGGCGATCGCAAGATCGATGTTACCTTCTAGGGCCCGGGCAATCAGAGCGTTCAGTGTTCTGTCATCCAGATTTTTCCACCAGAGATCATTGGTCAAAAGCAACGGTGCGCCATTTGGAACGGATTTGTAGGAACGCGCAAAATTGAAAAATGGCTTGTTATAGGGCTCTTCAGTTGAACACCCAACAAGCCCAAGAATGCTGACCATAAAATAGCCAACAACCGGCGCCAAACGCCTAAAAATCTTTTTCATATCACTGCCCGCCTGCCTCGTTGAGCCGTCTGTGCGGCTTTATCAATTGCGGTTGTTATTCCAGAAAATCTGCCACATCTTCGTATTTCGAACAAGCGCGCAGAGCCATTTTCGGCAAGCATTCGAAAAATTTGGCAAAAACCACACAGTCGCAATAGGCTCGCCCACGCCGATCCGAGTTCTCCTGAGCGTGGTCAAAAGTGTTTCGCGCGCGAAACATCGGCTTACCTGCGGCGATGCAACCACTCCCGCAGGCTGTCCAGAAACGCTTCGGACATATCCGGACCCGACAGGGTTAACTGCGCGCCGCCTTTCTTCACGTCAATCCGGACACCACCAATCGTTTCAAATCGACCCGGAACAGACTCTATTACAGGGGAATTAGACTCTAATTTGGCGGCGCGGGTCAGGGCCTGCGTCAATATTGCCGCCTCTTGCTCGGCGGTCTCGGCGGGGTGTTCATTCAATGCCCGCGCGATGCGCCGGGTGGCGTTCTGATCTTCCTTGAGTGCTTTGACCACTGCCAGCCCCAACCGTTCCGGGATCGCCGAGGCAAAGCGCAGATGCGCGTCCAGCGCGTGATAAAGCACCATGAACGAGCCGATCTTGGAACGTTTCGCCCGGCTGGCCGAGGCAAAAAGCCCGCGCAAGGCGGCGGCTTCGTCGGGATAGACCCCCTGCTCTGCTGCGCGTGCGGCGATCCGGGCACGTTCGTAATAGGACAACCCGACACGTATCTCGTTTTCCTCGACCATCGCCAGATAGGCTTCCGAGGCGCTCTCGGGGCGCCGCAGCAGCGCCAGAACGCTGGCAAAGCGGTCTTCCCCGGTCTCAGCATGCAGAGCCTTGAGCGCCGTCAGGCGGCGCCATCCCGAGATCAGGCCAAACCGACCATCCTCAAGAGCAACCACTTCGATCGGCGTTTGCTGGCCCCGGCTCCGCAAGCTGGCCATCAAGGCAGACATCTCATTGCCATCAGCGACCAACCGGTCACGCACCAGATGGCCTGGATCCACCCCCTCAAGCGGCAGGGCCTCGACCAGCCGCCCATCCGCGCGCGCGGTGCGCAACGCGTCAGTCACCTCTTCCAGTGCCGCCTGCGTGGCCGTGGAGCCCGCCACCTGGGCGATTGGCGGACTGTGACGCGCCACACCCAATGGAAACATCAATTTGGTTTCAGGTGCCGGGGTGTTTTCGTCCAGATAATGAGGACGGGCAGGGGTCAATCGCTTGCGTTTCGCCATTGTCAGTCTCCTTTTTCCGCCTGTTTAGACTCTATTTTTGCATATCCTGTTACGCCACCGTGCGGTGCCATTGTTTCGCGTGCGAAACAGGTGCGTCTCACTGCGCCACCTCTGGTTCTCCAGCGGCGTCAGCCTGCTGCGCAAGATCCTCGCGGCGCCAGATGCCGATCAGCAGCCGCTTGAAGGCGGCATAGGTGGCATCAAAGGTTTCGCGACCCCGCACATAGGTTTCGCGGTTGAAATCGCGGTAATCAGCCTCGTAGATGCCGCTGACCTGTTCGCCGGCCTGACCGATCAGTGCGGTATACCCCTGCCAGTGCGGGCTGAGGGTCCGGCCCAGATAGGCCTGCATCAGCCCGGCCAGTTCGGCCTGCTGGCTGCCGTCATAGCGGGTGATGAGTGTGCGCACGGCATCCCATTCAAATGCCATCTCCGAGCGCCCCAGGGCGCGAGCGGCCATGTTCTCGCCGTCCTCGATGGATTGAAAGGTGGAATGCAGCATGTCGAAAAAGCGCCCCGTTGAATCAAACTCAAGGAATGATGCGCCCATCGGCACCAGCAGAATATCCGAGGCCGCAAGGCCGTTGATCGTCAGATACCCAAGCGCCGGCGGGGTATCGAGAAAGACGATGTCATAGTCATCCAGCACGCCGTCCTGGGCCAATGTATCGCTCAGCGCATCCCATAATTTCCAGCTGCGCCCCTGCATCCGCCAGACCGGGATCTGAAATTCAGCCCAATAGAGATTAAGCTGCGCCCCGATCAGATCAATATTCGGCCAATGGGTGCTTTGGATCAGATCCGCACTACGGGTTTTCAGCGCCTCTGACAGCGTGTCATCGATCGGGTGGGGGGTATCGCCCCGGTCAAGCCGTCTTTGGTTGTCCTGCTGCAAATGGGTGGCGTAGTGGCGTGCCAGAAGCGGAAACACCGTTTGCCATTCATCCTTGACCTGCCCGCCAAAGATCGAGGTCATCGAGCCCTGGCTATCGAGATCAATCACCAGCACCTTGTAGCCATCAAGTGCGGCCGACATCGCCAGATGCGCACAGGTCGAGGTCTTGCCGACCCCGCCTTTGAAATTGGCCACCGCAACCATCTTGGCCGGCAGGCCCTTGGGACGGTAGGGCAGGTATTCCTTGGCCTTCGATCCCTCAGAGGCGAAATGGGCCCGCAGACGCAGAACCTCATCAAGGGTGAACCACTTGGCACCCGCTGTCGTGTCCGAGCGCCCCTGAGGCAGATCAGGGTTGGCCTTGAGCACCCGGCGGAAATGCGCAGGGGCGACCGGGATCAGATAACGGGTGATTTCCCAGGTGGAAAACATCCGCAGTTTTTTATGCCCGTCCTCCTGCAAGCCGCGGCTGGCCAGATCGGCCCGTCCCCGCGCACAGGCCTCGGCAATGTCAGAGAAGTCGCCGGTTGTGGTGGGGTCACCCAGCTCTGCAAGCGCATCGTCGGGGGTGATGTTGAAATAAGGGGGAAGCCCGTCATGCGTGCCTGTTCGCATTGGTAAACCTGTCTATGTGATACCTTTTTGGCAAGGTACCACAAAACATCGCACATGGAAGGGAAATGAGGACAAGCCCGGTTTTTCTAAGCAAAAGAGCAGGGATTTGCCATTTTTTATAAGGGCGGTTGTGTGAGGTGCAAATATTTTCTGGTTATGAATCTGTTAATTTATAGTTACGGGATTTGGCATTGTGCCAAACATACTGATTATACAGGGCTTTTGGGCGCTTTATCTGGTTTGGGTGACTCTGATCCCACGATAGAATGACTCTGAAGCCACGATAATACGATTCCGATCCCACGATGGCGCGGCTTTACGGAGCCTGTGGATAACTTTAGGTTGGGCGTCAATAAAACCACGAAAAAAGATTCGGGCAGAATTGATGGGCAGGGCAGTATGAGCGGGGCAGGGGCGCTGTTGCCGGAGCGGCATCCGACAGCGGATTTTTTCGTTTGCGATATTTTTGACGCGTTGCCCAAGGATGATCTGGCCTCGATGGAGCATCCGATGTTTTCGCTGTCGACACGGCCGGACCGGCGGATCCTGAACTATGCCCATAACGGGGTTGAAATCACCGTGACGCCGTCGGTCAAAGGGCTGGCCACGATCCACGACAAGGACATCCTGATCTTCTGCATCAGCCAGCTGATGGCCGCGATCAATGCCGGCCGCGCCGTAAGCCAGGTGTTGCATCTCAAGGCGCACGACCTGCTGGTGGCGACCAATCGTGAAACCAGCGGCGATGGCTACAAGCGGCTGGCGCAGGCCTTTGAGCGGCTGGCAGGCACGCGGATCACCACCAATATGTCCACCGGCGAGACCGAGACCACCAGGGGCTTTGGCCTGATCGAAAGCTGGGAGATCGTGCGCCACAGTCGCGCCGGGCGGATGGCCAGTGTCAGCGTGAAACTGTCGGATTGGTTGTTCCGTGCGGTGCTGGCAAAATCGGTTTTGACCTTGAACAGAGACTACTTTCGCCTGCGAAAGCCCCTGGAGCGGCGGATTTATGAACTGGCGCGCAAACACTGCGGGCGTCAGCCTGAATGGCGCATCTCGGTCGAGGTGCTGCTGAAGAAATCAGGCTCGGCCAGCCCGCGGCGGGTGTTTCGAAAAATGATCCGCGACATGATCGTGGCGGATCATCTGCCCGATTACGAGATGTTTGAAGAACCGGGCGATATCATCCGGTTTTGCCGCCGTGGTCAGGTTGTGGAGGGCCCCGACCGGCCGGCTCTGTCACCCACAGCCCTGGAACAGGCCCGCGCACTGGCCCCCGGCTGGGACGTTTATGCGCTGGAGGCCGATTGGCACAGTTTCTGGGCCAGCACAGGGCGGCCCGCGCTCAGAAGTCCCGATAAGGCGTTCTTGGGCTATGTGGCCAAGCGAATGGCGGCCTCATAAGCGCGCCCGACGTTGCAGCATCATATCTATCCAAAAGGGGGGAGGTTGCCCGGAAGGGAGCTGCCGGCGGATTTGCCAGTGGCAAAGCAGGGTTCGCCAGTACGGACAAAAACCGCGCCAGCGAGCACGGCCAGCCATCCCGCCAAAGTATAGAGCCATAAGGACATCAGGACAGAATATCCGGCCAGAAACGCCGTACTTCCTGCTGTGGTCCCGGCAATAATGCCCAATCCGATGAGGCCCAGTATCATGCTCGTATCCTCCACAATGCAAATTGCACCCAAACGCGTTTGCAAGGGCAGTTTTATTTTTGCTTTAGCATACCCTGCTTGAATCTATGGCCAAAGTTGGACCCCGGCACCTAGTTTTTCATTAAGTTAGCCATGAAAATCCTCAAGTTTTCTAGCTATTTTATAGGAGGAGGGCAAAAACAGCCGATTTTTGCTGAAATTTCAGTGTGAGTTAAAAATTATACCAAATGTTGTGTAGGTTTGGTACTAAACAACAAGATACCGGGAATGTCCCTACGTTAAGCCCTGAGTTGCCGCAATCATGTCAAACTTCTGTCGATATTGCGCTTTAGCCTGTTTTAATTCAGATGCTTAGGAGCGCTTAAGAATGAACAAGCCGATCAGTCAGTCCGAAAAGCGCCAAAAGCTTTTCGCGCTCTTGCAAGACAGCGAGCATAGCCCGAACCACTTAACCATCCCGGTGCCGCAACCGCAGCCGCCGCGCCCATCCGCTCAGACGATCCGCGCGCAGCGTCAGGCAGAAGAGGTTCATAATATGCTCAGAAAATTCGTGAACCCGAACGCAGATCGATGGTCCTTGCTCTGAACTCCTAAAGCCTATTGATAAAATGCGCTGTTTACTGCTCCGGGCGTTCATCCCGGGGCTGATCCGGTGTTTTGCTTTTCTTCAGGAAGCGTTTGACCGGATACCAGACAAATCCCACGATCAGCAGAACTACAGCACCGATAAGGGCGATCAGAGTCCCGATAGCGCTGAGACCGGCCCCTGGGCCCACATAGGCAAGGGCGGCTTGTGGCAGTATGATGCCAGCTAACAGAACGGGTATCATCCAGAATTTGGGATCAGGCATTTTATTCACCATATTAATAATACTTATCTTGATCATTGGTTTTGAATCTAACTTACGAGATGCTCTATGACAACGCTGGGCTGCGTCTTGCAGTCTTATGGGGATGGTTGTTTTATCTAAAAATAGCTTGACCATATCTCGCTGGAGGTCATCGGTGCCCTGTGTTTCAAGAAGTGCAACACGCCCGGTTTGGCCGGGTTCTCCGCTGAAGTGGTCTGGGAACGCTTTACATTCACTGTTTAGAATCCATTTGCGCTTTATTTTTTCCATTTTGTCGGTCTCCTGCGTCAAATCTTTGCAGCCTTTTGGAATACAAACCTGTTTCGGTGTTGTTTTCGTTTAGGTCTCTGAGCACTGTCTGTACAGCGCTTCGGCTTGATCCCGCAGCGGGCTACGATAGGCGGCAAGCGTGGCATCGGGTGGTGGGACCGGTCGGAAATGCCGGGCAATATCTGGCGCGTGTGATATGTCAAGGTCAAGCCGCTCGCAAAGGTTGATCCCGGCTGTATTTCCTTGGCGGCACATGTCTTCGTAGCCAAGGATCTGCAGCTTCTCGCGATGTTGGTTGATATGCCGGAAGGCGCTGATCCAATAAGCGAGCCAGTAATCAAGGCAGGCAGGCGTCAATCCGTCTGACAGCCTGGCAAAATCTTCAAACAGGATCGGGCGGTGCAGGGTGCCAAACTCAAAATGCCCTATATCCTGCATATATCTACGGGAGAATGGGTCATCGGCATGGCGGGTCAGGAAATTCTTGTGCTGTCGGTGAAGTGAGGCGGCATGAGTCAGTGGATGGCGCATAGGAACCAGAATATCTGCTTCGGGGAATATCTCGGAGATTAGTCCCAGCCGAGAAATATTGCCGTTGTTCTTGGAGATATAGCGCCCAGGGCCAGGCTGGCCTTTGCAGCGTAGAGCAACTATTTTTTTGAAATGCCGCTTCAGAAAGGTGCAGGCTTCATCCTTGAAATCCTGCGCGGTGCCAAGAGCTATCCCGTCCAGTTTAAAAAATTCGGGCCAGAACGCTTTCCAAATGACTTCCTCAAAGGCTTCGGGGCTATCAAATCCGATGGTTATCCCGTCGCCATGGGCCCGCTCCTGCAAATAGGCCTGTTTGCCGAACTTTCCGCTGAGACGGGACCACAGCAAAGGGGCCATCAAGAAGGGCATGTCGCGGTAAAGGTGAGGGGCCAGATCAGGCACCGAATTTAGTGCGGTTAGCAAGATGGTCGTGCCAGCTCGGGGTAGCGATGTGATAAAGATCGGCGGTCCCGTCTCGATGTCCTTAAGATCACTCTGAAACATCCGCTCTTCTATCTCTGCGGCCGTGATCTGGATCCCGGGAGAGGAAAAGGCGATGCGATGGATCAGCCTGTCGAGTCGGGAATAGTTGTTTAGCGCGACCATAAGCGTGTGCCTGCCACATAGCCGAGCGTGATGATTGCGGTTGCTATCAAAATCACTTCCCAGCGTTCCATAAAGGCCAGGGTGGCCGCCAGGGGGGCAAAGCCTGTCAGATCGGCCATAAGAACTGGAATGAAGGCTGCCGCCAGGGCCAGAAGGCTGCGCAAGATCAGGGATCCGGCCAGCACCAGAAGGCTGACTGCCGCCGCCTGAACCGCGCGTTCACGGGCCAGCTCGTCCAGCGTGGGGTCGCGCATATTATGCAGGGCATTGCGTGTTGTAATTATCGCATTTTTTGCAATAGCGACAATATTGGCGCACCAAAACACAAGTAAAAATAGCCCGGCGGACAGGGCTGTGATAACAATCATGACAATCATGTCGGGATTTTTCGGGATTGATTAGAACACAGCGATCCACTCATATCTTGATCAGCCGATCTCCATCCACCGTGATCCCTGATTTGTCGAACACATTCCGGGTGTCGAAAATCAGCGCTGCGTGGGATGCAACCAGCCCATAATCTGTTGCGCTGTGATCGGTGATGATAGCCACCGCCGCGTAGCGTTTCACAGTGTCCGCCGTCAGCGGAACCGATTCCCGTCCGGCAAGCCGGGGAAATTCACCCCCTTCAGGCAGGCGGGGAAAGAACGGGTCATGATAGGCCACCTCGGCCCCGAGATTTTCGAGCTGTTCCAGCAACACCAGTGCGGGGCTGCGGCGGGTGTCTTCCACATCGCGCTTATAGGCGATCCCCATCAGAAGGATCTGTTGCCCGGCCAATGGTTGTGTGGGATCTGAAGCCTCGTCGGCGCGCGCGGTCAGATCTGCGGCGATCCGCGCAGCTAAGGCGGCGGGCACGCCATCGTTGCTGTGACGGGCCAGATCAATCAGCGGTGTGGCCGATCCGACGTCTGTCGCGCGCCAGGACAGATAGGCGGGTGAGACCGGGATACATGCCCCGCCTATCCCAGGACCGGGATAGAAGGGCATGAAGCCAAAGGGCTTGGTTGCGGCGGCTTCAATCACCTCCCAAACATCCACCCCCATGGCTTCAAGCGCGATCTTCAGCTCGTTGACCAGCGCGATATTGACGGTGCGAAAACTGTTCTCGACCAGTTTGACAGCCTCGGCCGTTGCGGCTGAGCTGACAGGCACAGCACTGGTGACAATCACACTATAGAAGTCTTCAATCAGCTGGCGCGACAGTGGATCATCTGCGCCGACCACTTTGGGAATGCTGTGGGTATCAAACGTGTCATTGCCTGGATCTTCGCGTTCAGGCGAGAACCCGAGGAAAAAATCAATCCCCGCGCGCAGCCCACCGGCTTCTAGGATCGGCCGAACCAAATTGGTGGTCGCTCCCGGCCAGACGCTGCTTTCCAAAACCACCAATTGCCCGGGCCGCAGCTGCGGTGCAATATCTTCGGCGGCCGCCGACACAAAGCGCATATCCGGGTTTTGTTCAGGCGTGAGGGGGGTCGGCACGCAGATCAGGATGATATCTGCATCCGCCAGCGCCGCACTGTCCTGCGTGGCCCGAAGGTGCCCGCTGTCAACCGCGCGCGAGATGCGCTCGGGGGCAAGGTAGGAAATGACCTGTTCGCCCTGCATGATCCGCTTCACGCGTTCAGGGCTGAGATCGACGCCGGTCGTGTCAAATCCGGCATCATAAGCGGTCAGCGCCAGTGGCAGCCCCACATAGCCCAGGCCCACCACAGCGACCCGGGCGTCGCGCGTCGCAATGCGTTGTTTGAGGGAGAGTTGGTGTGAAGATTCACAGTTCATGATGTGCCTTGGTGATATGAAGTTGAAATCTATGCAATTAATGGGTTTCCGGGAAAAACCGGACCTTTTCAACGGATAAGGTGGAATGTATGCAGAATCCAACAAATTAGTAAAATACTATATAAGGCGCATATTTCTGTTTCCAGATTTGCGGCAATCATAGCTTAGATGTTAGATTGTTCATGAGTGGTTCTTTCGTTCCTCTGAACCCCATCGGCAAAAGAGATGGGCGGGAAGGAGCCCCGACTACCTATCTGTGCCGCAACGCTTGACGGAACGATCTTTCGGCCAATTCCGCCCCTTTGTCCCAGCCAAAATGCGCCGCCTGTGCCAGGGCCTTGTGGGACAGCGCATCGCGCAGTCCCGGCTCGGACAGCAAGCGGATGGTCTGTGCGGCCAGTGCATCGCTTGACAGCGGATCAAAATAAAGCCCGCCATCGCCCACCACTTCCGGCAGGCTGCCCCGGTCCGAGCTGAGCACCGGCGTGCCGCAGGACATGGCCTCGAGCGCGGGCAGTCCGAACCCTTCCCAGAGCGAGGGAAACACCAGCGCATCGGCGGTATTGAGCAGGGTTGTAAGCTCTTCATCATCAATCTCACCGGTAAAGACGATACTTTCAGATCGCGCCGTGTCTGCGGCGGCACTGGCCTTGAGATCCTCAACATTGTCCCAGAACCGCGCGCCGGTGATGCGCCCGACGATGGCCAGTCGGGCCTTTGGCACCTGCTCGAGGATGGCGGGCATGGCCTCAATCAACCGCAGCACGTTCTTGTGGCGGTTGAACCCGCCCAAGTAAATCAGCAACGGCGCATCCGGAGGGATGGCATATTTTTGCCGCGCCTGAGCCATGCGGGCAGCATCACGGATCGGGCGAAAGACCGGTTCCGCCCCTTCGGTAATGATGTCGATGCGGGTCTGGGGGATGCGCAAGATGCGTGCCAGATCATTCGCCGAGGCCTGAGAGATCGTCATCACCCGTGTTGCCTGCATCTTCGCCAGCCAGCATTTTGCCTGCCACAGCCGGAAATTCAGACGCTTGGGGAAGATCAGGTCAGGGAACCGTTCAGGGATGGTATCGTGATAACAGACCACTGATGGCCGCCGGGCGGGGAGGGGAAAATAGGAATAGACTGCCGGGTAGAAAAACAGATCACACTCCAGCCGTCGTGCGGCTTTGGCCATGGTGATCAGGTCAGCTCCGCCGCGGGCCGCCGCCCCTGAAGAGGCCTCGGACATAGATGTATCTGATCCCGCAACCACGACATCAACCCCGTCCGGGACAGGCCGGGTGGGGGCCTGGTCGAACAGAAGCGTATAGCGAAACCCGGTATCGCGCGCCGCCAGCGCCGGGATCAGGTTGCGGGTGAAGCGGCCAAAGCCGCGCTCATTTTCCCAGGAACTGGCATCAACACCAATATGGATCAAATTTTATCATCCTTGAAATAGGTCCGCCAATGCTGGCATGCGGTTGGGTCATTTGCCATAGCGGGCTTTCAGATAGGCCTCGGTTGCGGCCAGTCCCCGCGCGAGATCATGTTTGGGCTCATATCCCAACCGGGTGCGGGCATGGTCGATCCGGCAGATGCCTTTGGTGGAGAACAGCTCGAGCATATAGCGATCAGGATAGGTATCACCTCGGGAGGTCATCCGCCGCTTGATACTGCGGACGAGTGTTTCAAATCGGTCCCGGCCAAGCAGCTGTCGTGCGGTGGCGCTGATCCGGGCTGCAAGCGGGGGGGTGTCGGGTATCCGATGCGGCGTATCCGGGGGCAGCCGGTTTTCAAGCGCGTTGCGCCCCTCGTGGCGAATGGCCCCTGCGCCGATGATCTGTGCATAGCCGTTCAGCAAGTCCGACCACGCAGCAGGGCTTGCGCCGGAAATGATAAACCGTTCACGGCCCAGATCCGTCAGCACGGCTGCACGCAGCATCGCTTGCACCAGATCATCCACAAAGACGACGTTGCATAGCCCTTCTGGGTCGGGCAACACCACAGTACCTGCCGCCAGCCAGTCGGCCAGCCGGTCGGTCCAGAGCATGCTGCCGGGCCCATAGATCAGCGTTGGTTGCAGGATCGCAGCGCGGCAGGGCCCGCTCATCAGGGTTTGCTCCATTGTCATCTTGGCCTGCCGATACGGGGTGCCTCCGGGGCGAGAGACAGGGCTGCCTTTGGCCAGATCCGCCTGCGGCCATCCATCATAGACAACGATCGAGCTGACATGAATGATCCGTTTGATATCCGCGGCCTCAGCCGCTGCCATCAGAGCGTTGAACCCCGCCAGATTGGTGGCTGCGGGCGCGCGCATGTCATAGGCGAGATGAAACAGCACATCCTGTTCGCGCAGAGCCGCGCCTGTCACGCTGGGGTCATCCAATGCGCCGATCACCACATTCGCCCCCATCTGACGCAGCATCCGGGCGCTGTGGTGGCTGCGTAGCAAAGCCGTGACATGCGCTCCGTTTTCCAAAAGCGCCGGAACCAGCCGGGCCCCGACGAATCCTGTGCCCCCGGTCACAAGAACTCTCTGACCTCGTAATTTTTCTGACCCGGAAAACTTCATTGTCTCCTATCCTTCCCCAATCCGGGCAATGGTTGCAAACCGTTGCGTTTAAGAAGCCTAGCGCAGTAAAAATGTGCATGCTACTGCGCGTGCAAATGAATTACTGCTATAGAGACCAGGCGTGACGTCGGGCAATTGTAAATGAGGAATTTGATGAAGATCGGTGTAATTGGTGCTGCTGGAAAGATCGGTCAAATGCGGGTTCAGAATATTATTGAGAACCCCGAAACGACGCTGGTTGCCGTGATGGATATGGAGATGCACCGTGCCGTGGCAGTGGCCCATGATGCGCAGGCGTTCACGGATTTGGACCGGTTTTTTGAGACTGATATGGATGCGGTGGTGATCTCAACCCCGGCCCATGTGCGCGAAGCGCTTTGCATACAGGCGTTCGAGCGCGGCTTTCACGTACTGACCGAAAAACCGCTGGCCCCGACGGTAGAAGGTGCCCGACGAATAGTCGCGGCTGCCAAAAAAGCGGGCAAGGCTTTGGGGGCCGGGTTTAACATGCGGTACTATCCGTCCTTTGCCTATGTGAAGGACATTGTGGCGTCCGGTGTGATCGGAGAGATCGACCACGTTCGGGTTTATGGCGGCCATGACGGGCTGGGTCACTTTACCCATGACTGGGAATATCAGGCTGAGTTTTCCGGCGGTGGAGCGCTGTGGGATGTGGGCATTCACATGACCGACATGACCCGCCACATCCTGGGTGAGATCACCAGCGTGTACGGCGTGGCCACCAACACGGTCTGGAATGTGCCCGGATCGGAAGACAACGCAATTGCAATCTTCAAGAACCCCAAGGGCATTCCAGCGATCTATCAAGCCAGCTGGATTGACTGGAAAGGTTATAAAAGTGCCATAGAAGTCTACGGCGCGTGCGGAATGGTGCGCGGCACCTACGCGCCGATGCAGAATCTTTTGATCACGATGGACAAACCCGGCGGGGTGGCAAAAAAAACCCGCAAATTTTATCCTGAGATCATGCTGCGTGAAAAACTGAAATCATGGAAAACAACGGCCGTGGCATCGTTTGGTGCAGAGCTGGCTGATTTTGTCCGGCTGACCCGGGCGGAGGCGGGCTTGCGTTGTGCCGATGGCCATGCCGGTCTGCGGGCTATTGAAATTGCCGCAGCCGTGCCGGAAAGCACGCGTACCGGGAACCCGGTTACACTGAAAAATCTTGGGGATATGACAATCTGATGCGTAATGATCCGACCCTTTCTATCGTTCTGACCATCGTGCAGGGCGGCACCTATGTGCGTGACTTTCTGGAAGCGGTGCGCAGTTTCGATGACCCGCCGCCGCTGGACGTGATCATCCCTTATGATGCCAGTGTTGCGGATGTGGCGGACTATGCCAAAGACTTCCCCGAGGTGACGTTTCTTGATCTGGGTGTGATTAATCCGATCCGCCCGATCACATCTGAGGCTGGCAAGCACGAGCTGTATGACCGGCGCCGCTCGGCCGGTCTGGCGGCGGCCAAAGGCGATATTATCGGCATTCTTGAAGATCGCGGATTGCCGCAGGCCGATTGGGCGCGCACCATTGTCCGGCTGTATGCCGAGACCGGTAAGAATGTGATCGGCGGTGCAATTGAATGCATGGAACCGGTGAGCACGTTGAACTGGGCCTTTTACGTCACGGATTTTGGCCGATACGGTCGCCCGTTTGAAACTGGTGCCGCCGACTGGGTATCGGATGTGAACCTGACCTATAGCCGCAAGGCGCTGGATGAAACCCAGCACCTGTGGAAGGACCGTTACCATGAGCCGATCGTGCACTGGTATCTGATTGAGCAGGGGGAAGAACTGTGGCTGTCCAATGAGGTGGTTGTGCACCATCGCCGCCCCAATGCGACCTTTAAAGAATTGCTGCCCGAGCGGTTCGACTGGGGCCGGCTTTTCGGTGAGATCCGGATCCGCAACCAGAGCACCCCGAAGCGTCTGGCGCTGATTGCTGCGGGCCCACTGATCCCACCGCTTTTGTGGTTCCGTCACTATAAGTTGCAAGCCAGCAAGGGCCGCGGCATGCGGTATCTCAGGGCGTTGCCCTATGTGATGCTGCTGTCAACTGCGTGGACTCTGGGCGAAGTTTGGGGATATATCACCAAGCGGCCTTAGTGCGCAGGCGGCAGGACCTCTAGGTGCGTGCCAGCTCGTAATAGGTTTTCTCAAACTGACGGTGAACCCAATCGGGATCAAATCGGTCTTCGCGGCTACGTTTCAAGGCGTTTTCGGCAAGCAGCATACGGCGGTTCTCATCTGACAGGACATCTGCAACTGCCGCACAGATTGCGTCAACATCGCCGATGGGGACAACTGCGCCAACAGTGTTATCGATCAGTTCAACCACACCCGAACAAGCGGTGGCGACAGCCGGGGTGCCGGCCTGAAACGCTTCGACGATGGTGAACGGCAACGCCTCCCACCGTGAGGTCAGCAAGAACAGATCCGCAGCGCGCAAATAGCGGATCGGCTGTTCGGTGCGCCCGACGAAATTGAGGTGTTTGCCCAGCCCCTTGGCTTGCGCCATCGCCCGTAGCATCGCTTCATCCGGGCCATCACCGGCCACAACAAAGCGATAGCCAGGATGGGTGTGCTTCATTCGGGCGACACAGTCGATCAGGATGTCGATCCCCTTTTGATGCAGCAGGCGGGCAAGTGTGACAATCACCCGGTCGCCGTCGCCAAGAAGCGTTTTGCGCAGGGTAGCGATATCCTTGGCGCTGTCCTCGGGCGGGGGGGACACCCCCAGCCCGATCACCTTCAGCTTGGCGCGCGGCACGCCTCCGATCGTCGCGAGATCTTCGGCCGAGCGGTGGCTGGGTGTGATCACCAGATCGCATTTGGCGGCGATCCGGCCAAAATCGGCGATGCGTTCGGGCTCGGATCCGTGATAGGTGACCGCCACCGGCACCCGCCGCCCGATCCGGGCAATATTGGCCACCAGAGCCGGCGCAGATTCGTGACAATGGATCAGATCGACTGGGTTTTTTGCCAGATGGTGCCGCAGGTGCCAGGCCGCAGATAGTGTATGGCGTAGTCTGTTGGCGATATTGCCACCATCCCCCGCGACATAGCGGGTTGGCAAATCAAGAAAATCTTCTTGGGTGCCCGGTCCGGCCCAGACATCGGCAGTTCCGGCCAGGGTTGCTTTATGACCGTGGCGGCGTAGCCAGTCGCTGAGGCCAAGAATATGACGGGTGATGCCCCCCATGCCAAATTGGGTGCCCATTTCAAGAACATGAAGCGGTTTGGAGGGGGTATCGGTTTCTACTGTATCCTGCATCCTAGTTCTTTCTTTACAGTATGCTGCATTCGTTACCTTGATAGTAAGCCCACTCCTGCCAGGTCTGTCAGAATTTAATATAATGAGCGGAGATGGTTCTGCTCAACGATATTGTAGAGGTATTTTGATTAAACGATATTGGTTACCCGCTCGGAGTTCGTGAACTTGAGGATGATGCTTAGCTTTTGGAGACTTGCCAATTAGCGCCGCTCTGACAGCATGAATGCAAGGTTTTGGCCGTCTTGATCGACGGCGCGGTACAGATAGGTCCATTTGCCCCGAACCTGATGTAGGTTTCGGTCATTCCAGCGCCTTGCCCATTTCATCAGATTTTTGCAACAATGTGCGATATGCATCTGAATTGTTCGGCTAGAGAATGACATTTGATGCTGTTAATACCTATCGTTTGGATGCACATGTATCTATGTGCTAATGCTGCTGCATTCGAGTGGTAATCTTTTCAGATGAGATACTTATGCAAATACTGATTACGGGTGGAGCTGGATTTATTGGGTCGCATCTTGCGGAACGTCTGATACGGGACGGGCATGAGGTAACGGTCCTTGATAATCTATCCACGGGCCGCTTGGAAAATCTGGCATCCATCGCAGATCACCCTTCTTTTACCTTCGTGCAGGGCAGTGTCCTTGATGCCGGGCTGGTGGATAGGCTTGTCGATCCAGTCGGCGCGGTGTTCCACCTGGCGGCGGCGGTCGGGGTGAAGTTGATCATGGAGCAACCCAGCCAGTCGATCGCGACCAATGTGGACGGCACCCAGAATGTATTGCGCGCGGCGGTGCGAACCAAAACATTGACCTTCATTGCGTCCAGCTCGGAAGTCTATGGCAAGGCCACCAAATTTCCATTCAATGAAGATGATGATCTGACCATTGGAGCCACGCGTATGCTGCGCTGGTCTTATGCCTGTGCGAAGACACTGGATGAATTCATGGCGTTGGCTTATGTGCGCGAAGCGGATCTGCCGGCCATCGTGTTGCGGTTTTTCAACACCACTGGGCCGCGCCAGACCGGACGTTACGGAATGGTGTTGCCGAATTTTGTAGATGCTGCGCTGGCGGGCCGGTCGATTCAGGTGCATGGCACTGGGGAGCAGTCGCGCTGTTTCAGCCATGTGGAAGATGTGGTTGAAGCGCTTGTAAGATTGCTGGATACGCCTGCCGCGCGCGGCGAGGTGTTTAATATTGGTGGAGAACAGGAAGTGACGATCCGGGGTCTGGCCGAGCGGGTGATTGCGGCCACCAGATCGACTTCGGAAATCCAACTTGTGCCTTATGAAGAGGTTTATCCGGAAGGGTTTGAAGATATGCAACGGCGACTGCCTGATGTGTCCAAGCTGCAGCGCTTTACCGGGTTCAAACCGGAGCGGTCTCTGGATGATATTATAAGTGATATCATTGCAGAGAAACGTGCTGCGCCGCAGAGTTGAGGGACGTTTCGCAATGACACCGCTCCAAAGAGTGGAAAATAAGGTTAACAGTTTTGATTGTATCATTATAATCCAGACGCTTCAGATGATCTTTGGGGCGGATCGGGCCATTACCATATTGGAACGTATTCTCAAACTGGGGGGCGGTGGTGCTGTGCACCTCGCACGGGATGACCCCGGTCGCGTGGCGTGAAGGCGTGGATGACAGACAGTGGCTGATCTTGTCATAGGTTCTGGTCCTGCTGGTATCTCTGTGGCTCGGGCACTTTTGGCGCGTGGCAGAACCGTGGAATTGCTGGATGCGGGGGCTGAACCGGAACCGGAAGTTCAGGACCGGCTGCAGGAGATATCAGGACTGTCCTCCGATGTTCTGAGCGATGCGGCGCGCGCCGCCTGGATGGGACCACAGTTTTCTGCCTCTGATGGCGAGGTCCGGCGTTATGGGTCGAGTTTTGCGATGGAGCTTGGAGAAAATACCTTTGCCGAAGGGGCCAAGTGGTTTGCCCTGCGCGCGTCCCGGGCTTTGGGGGGGTTGTCAAATTACTGGGGTGCAGCGGTGCTGCCCTATCGGCAGGAGGATATCGACGACTGGCCTGTCACGGCGGGCGATCTTGCTCCGCATTACCAGGCAGTGGCCGACTGGATGCCTATCTCAGGTCGGGGGGATGATCTGGCTAGGTTGTTTCCGGCCTTCAGCATGGCAACGGCGCGGGCGATTGCCCCGACAGCGCAGGCTGAGGGGCTGCTCAGTCGACTGAATCAGAAAGCGCCAGTACTGGCCGACATGGGTGTGCAGGCCGGGATGGCACGACAAGCCGTTGATCTGTCTTGCCGGGCTTGCGGGCTGTGCCTGCATGGCTGCCCGTGGTCGCTAATTTATTCGGCGCGCCATACATGTGTCTCGATGCGCGGCACCCCGCATTTTTCGTATCAATCGGGTATGGTTGTGCGGCAAATCTGGGAAGAGGGTGAAGGCATTTTGGTGTCTCTGGCCGATGGTCGGACACATCGAGGAGAGCGGGTGTTTCTGGCAACCGGTGTGCTGGAAACTGCCCGGATTCTGCTGGCGTCGCCGGGATTGGCGAGAGATGAACTGATCTTGAAGGATAGCCAGCAGGCGTTTCTGCCTATGCTGCATCACTGGCGGTCACCGCGGCGGCCCGATAGCCTGCCGTATCAAACACTACCCCAACTCTTTGTCGAACTGGACGACCCGGCGATTTCGCCCCGTCTGATACATGCGCAGATCTATACTTGGAATGAATATTTCGCCCGCGATCTCAGGCAGAATTACGGGCGTCTGCCCGGCATGGGGCCTATTCTGGACAGTGTATCGCGGCGGCTGATTGTGGCGCAGGCGTTTCTGCATTCCGATTTGTCCGCCTCGGTTGCCTTATCCATTGCGGGCGATGGTCGCTTGATCCCACGGCTGATCAATAATCCGAAAACGGCATCGACGATGCATGCGGCCCTTGGCCGCTACAGCCGGGCGTTTCGCCAGCTGGGCCTGATCGGGCTGCCTTTTGCCGCACGTTTGGGTGCCCCCGGGTCCAGCTTTCATATGGGAGGCAGCCTGCCGATGGCCGAAACCCCCGGCAAGGGGCAAAGTGATCTGCTGGGGCGCCCAAAGGGTGCGGCGCGCATTCATGTGGTGGATGCGTCAGTATTTCCATCAGTTCCGGCTACCACGATTACCTTTAGCGTAATGGCCAATGCGCATCGCATCGGAACGCTGGCCCCTTAAGGCGGAGATCAGGGCCTGATGAAACGCGCGGCTTGTCTTATGCTACGCAGCGTCTGACGTGTGGTCAGATACGCCGCGCCGCGGCCCGCAAGATGGGCCTGCCAGCGGGTGATCTCGGTGTAATAAAACATCTCAAGCCGGGGCAGGTCGTGGATATCCGAGCTTGGGTTTGCCACGCCCAGCCTTGTGCCCACGGATGTTGCATAATGGCGCGCCGTACACTGTCGCACAGCGTCAGAGGACGACCCGTAGGGGGGCGCGAAATGGCGGATCGGCTGGCCAAGACGCGCGCTGATGTCATGACCTGACCGCGCGACTTCATGTTCCAGGCTGTCATGATCCAGTGCTGCAAGATCAGGATGGGTGATGCTGTGGGCGCCAAACTCAACCCCCTCAGCTGCCAGGGTTTCGACCCTGTTCCAGCCCATAAGGGGCCGGGCCGGCGTGTTGCAGCCGACCCAGTTCTCGGCGCCGCCGATGCAGCCCGAGGGCAGATAGACAATCGGGCGGAAGTCATAATCGCGCAGGATCGGCCAGGCGACCTGATCAAAGTCGGTAAACCCGTCGTCAAAGGTAATCACGACGGAACGCGCGGCCAGACCCCCCGGATCAGCCAGCGCATCAAGCGATACCACCGGCAGGCCCGAGGCGGCCAATGCCTGCATTTGTGCGGCAAAGGTTTCGGGCGCGATCGAGGTTGGCCCACCCGCATCCGAGATCGAGTGATACATCAGGATATCAATCCGGGGTGCGGCGGGCATCGCCTAGTCCTCTACGATATGGGTGGCGAATACCTCGCGGTAGCGGTGCCACTTTTCGCGGTCGACCTGACCTGTCGCATCAATGCAATCGGCAGCGCCGTAAGCCATGGCAAAGGCATGGTGGGTATTGTCATGGGCAAACAACCCCTGACGGCCAAATACCAGCAGGCCATCAAGGCCCAAAAGCCAGTCATCGACAACATCAACCCGCGCCTGAAAGTCGATATCATAGACCGGATAGGCATGGCTGAGCCGCCGGGTTTCACAGCGCCGCACCGGCACAGTCACAGGCAGGCCCAATTGCCCCAGCCAGCCGGTAAATGCCTGGCCCAGTTCCGCGTCGGACATATCCCACCATTTTTCACCGGGATCGCAGGGCAATTCGGCACAGAGTACAGTAACGCCTTTGGGCTCAACGCTGGCGGAATAGTTCTTGGGCTCTGACATCCGGCTGATCGGGATTGAGGTCTCGGGAAAGTAATGGGCGTCAAATTCGGTAAACTGATCCGTTTCCAGCACCAGATACAGCAGGATCATCCCGCGAAAGCGGATCGCGCGGGCAGCTTCGACCACTTCGGCGGGGGGCTGATCAATCAGCCGCGTGAGGCCGGTCAGCGGGATGGTTGACAGGATCAGATCGCCGGTCAGTTGTTTTTCATCATCGCCGTCGCGAATGGTTACCCCGGTGATGCGGGTTCCGTCGCGGGTGATCTTGGTGATTTCGGTGTCGAACAGAAATTCGGCACCATTGGCGCGCGCGCTGTCCTGCATCGCGGCTGAAATCTGTCCAAAGCCCTTGCGTGGATAGAAAAACCGCCCGCCTGTTTCGCTGCGCAATCCCGGCATCAGGCGCAGCATTTTCATCAGGATCTTGCCGACCGAGCCACTGCCGACCCGCCGTTCGGCCAGGGTCACGGCCAGTTTTTCAGGCTCAAGCCCCCAGAGCTTGCGCACGTATGGAAAGTAGAAATGGTTCGAGATTGTCGGCCCAAGCCCGCTGTAAAGCACGGTTGAAAATGTTTCGGCCCCGGCGGGTTTCTTGCGGAACGGCTTGAGCACCATGTCGCCAATCAGCGACAGGGCAAAGGGCTTTGGCAGGCGCATCAGCGCATCCGTCAGCTTGAGCGGAAAATGGATCCACTTGCCCCCCAGCCGGATCCGTCCGTGCCGGGGCCTGAGCAGCAGGTCATCGCCCAGCAATTCCTTGACGTCGGCCAGCACCTCGGGTTCCGCTGCCGGGTGAAACCGGTGCGAGCCATAGTCGCAGATCACACCCTCGACCGGAAAAGAAGCCGAATTGCCGCCCGCCTGGGGCGCACGTTCAATCACTGTCACCTCGGCCTGACCCGAGCGGGTCAGCGTATGGGCAGCCGCCAGGCCGGCGGGGCCAGCGCCCAGGATAATGATATGAGGCTTGTCAGCGGCCCCGGTGGGTTGGGAAACATCCGTCACGTGTACTTAATCCTTTTATGCCTGTCCGGTGTAATCTGAACTGCGAATGATCAGGGTCTGAGATGCAGCCGCGAGATCATGTCGGCGATCAGCCCGAGCGACCAGATCATGATCGCGGCAAGGAACGCGAACACCGTAGTGCCGCTGAGGTTCCAGTAGGTGATATCGACGAGAAGTTTCAGCATACCCAAGGCGAAAAACATCAGCCCCAGCGGGATGAACACCCTGAGCGGGTTGAACAATGTGCTGATGCGCAGGATCAGGATGATGAAATTGAGGAAATCAACCGGCCGGATTTTCGACTTGCCGACACGTTTGCCATATTCGATCGGTGTGTAGATCATTCGCTTGCTGTTTGACGTCATGCAAAGCGTGATCGTGGTGGTGAAAGAGAAATTTTGCGGCAGCAGTGGCAAGAACGGGATCAGCTCGGATTTACGAAAGACACGGAGGCCGGAATTGAGGTCGTTGATCTTGCGCTCGGCCAGGAACGAGGCGAAGGCGAACAGAAATTTCTTGGCCGGCCGGCGCATAAACGGCACGTTCTTCATCGCAGCCCCACGGTCACCCACAACCATGTCCTGATCGCGGCACATCGCCAGCATTTTGGGCAGGTAGCGAGCTGGGTAGGTGCTGTCGGCATCCAAGATCGCGACATATTCATATTGCGCCATCTTCACCCCACGTTTGAGGCTCGCGCCATAGCCGGAATTGACGTCATTATAGGCGATAGTGGCACCGCTGTCTTCGGCCTCAGCGCGGGTTTCATCCTGGCTGCAATCATCAACCACGATGATTTCATAAGGAATGCCAAGTGGCTCAAGATGGCTGCGAACATCCTCGACCGTGCTGCGTACGGCAATTTCCTCATTATAGGCCGGGATGACCACGCTGAGTTCCATACCGGCCGTATCCGACGGGACCACCTCTTTGGTTGTGGGGCTGTCTAGTGTAGTCGGGTCTGCGATTTTATCCATGGAGGTGAAATTTCCTTATCAATCCAATAAGCTCAAACGGCTCCGATTTTGAGCGCATATTATTCGAACACACGTTGCAGATCATAGACACTAAATTTGACCAAATTCGATCCTTCTGGCGTCAAGTTTTGTACTTTGCCTATTTATCGTGTTTATTAGATGGCTTTTCTAAGGGCTGTTGACGTTCACCTGATGTGAATGATTGTAGCGGCGATCGAGATGAATGTTTTGAAGCTGGGGTCTGTTTTGCACGAGCGCATAGCTATCCCTCTGTTTTCCTTCAGTTTGCCAAAGTAGTTTTCGATCAGGTGCCGCCATTTTTAGGTGTCTTTGTCGAACTCCGCCGGGAACTTCCGGTTGGACTTCGGCGGGATGACCGGAGTGATGTCGCGATCCAGCAGGTCATTGCGCAGCCAATCCGCATCAAAGGCCCTGTCCGCCAGCAGGTGCCCGGCAGACAGATTTTGGATCAGCGTATCGGTCTCGCGCAGATCATGGGCTTGTCCGGGCATCAGGCAAAAATAGACGAGGTTGCCGAGCGCGTCCGTCAGCGCCAGTATCTTCGTGGTTATCCCCCCGCGAGAGCGCCCGATGGCCTGCAAAGTGTCCCCCTTTTGCGCCTTGGCCGGAGTGGTGAACCTTGACGATGATGCCATCGATCATGGCGTATTCGAGGTCGGTGCCTGAGGCTAATACTTTGAACATATGATAGAAAATATCTGCCTTAACCCACCTTCGGAACCGCTTGAACACAGAGTTCCACTTGCCGAATTCGTCCGGCAACTCGCGCCATTGTGCCCCAGTGCGAACGATCCAAAGGACGGCTTCCACAAACAGGCAAGGATCGCGCCCAGTTTGTCCCGGGTCAGTGGGTTTTCCAAGACAATACGGTTCGATGATTGTCTAATGCGCATCGGTCAGGACTCTTCGGGTCAAGGCTGCTCTCCTCTGTTTGCAACCTTGAGTCAGAAGTTAAGTGATTTGGGAATCCCGAACGTCAACAGCCCCTAATGTGCCCCAACTGTCTTTGCTATGACTGCTATGATACCAGTATCTCTGGATTAGCGACTATAACGAATTGAACGCCAATATGATTTTCAAACAACTAACAACGCCATGGTTTGCTGCGGCGGTGATCACCGCCGCAGTAGAACAGGTGGTTTACCAGTTGAGGTTTTGGTCTTCCTTTGACCGATTAACATATTCTGCTGGCGTCAGACCAGCGAGGCTGGAATGTGGGCGGTGGTGGTTGAAGTCGGTGCGCCATGACGCGATCAGATTGCGGGCATGGTTTAAGCTATCGAACAGGTGTTCGTTCAGCTGCTGGCCCAGATGGTCTGTGAAGGCCTTTATCCCAGGGGCCGGTATGTTGACCATTGCGGCAGAGTGAAGCGAGACGGATTTGATTGCCTCGACAGCTTTGCCTCTAACCCGCTACTGTGTAATTCAGAATGCCAGCTGTTTCATGTCGCAGCAGGGCACCATGAAGGAGTTTGATGTCATTGCGACAGAGTTTCACCAGCGGCGTTGTCTGGATGTCTGTTGGCATCTGGGTGGAGCAGGCGTTTAATTTCATTGTTTTTGCCATCCTTGCGCGGCTGCTTGGAGTCGAGGCGTTTGGCCTGTTGGCGATGGCGGCGGCCTTTGTCCTGTTTTCCGAATTCCTGGTGCGCGAGTCGATTTCAGATATCCTGCTGACCCACGAAGAGCTGTCCCCGGACCGGCTGAATTCGGTGTTTTGGCTTTTGGCGGTGCTGGGGGGCGTTTTGACGGCACTGCTGTTTTTGGGCGCAGGCCCGGTTGCATGGTTTTATGGCGAAGCTCTGGCCGGAGACTTGCTGGTCGGGCTATCGCCCACCGTCATGATGATTGCGCTGACAGCTGTTCCGGTCGCGATTTTACGGCGTGAAATGCTGTTTCGCGTGCTAGCCCTGCGGGCGGTTGTGGGGGCGGTTATTGGCGGTATCGTGGGCATTACCATGGCGCTGTCGGGGTACGGGGTATGGGCCCTGGTCGGCCAGCGGCTGGCCACGACCGCTACGAATATCGTTATGGCGTGGGGGGCGGTGTCCTGGCGGCCAGCCTTCAGCATCTCACGCGACCATATCCGGGAGGTTCTGAAATTTGGCCACCGAATCATCGGACTGCGCGCCGCGGAACTGGCGGCGGTACAATCGCCAGCAGTGATCATCGGGGCGCTTATGGGCCCCACTCAGGCGGGATTTTACGCCATAGCCTGGCGGGTTGTTGAGATTACCTCTTTCCTGCTGATAACGCCGTTTCGGACTGTCGCTCAGCCTGCGTTTGGCGCGATGGCACGGGAAGGTGGGGAGGCCTCAAGTCTGCTGATAGATTTGATGCGGTTGACCGGATTTGCGGCCTTCCCGGCTTTTGCGGGGTTGGCCGTTCTGTCTGAGCCGATCCTGGTGTTGCTGTTTGGTCAAAAGTGGATTCCGGCCGCGCCTGTGCTGAGCCTGATGTCCATATTCGGTATGTATCTATGTATCGAGAAAGTTCAGCAAACTTTTTGTCTGGCAGCGGGCCAGGCCGGCAGGCTGGCGGCCCTGTCATGGGTCGAGGTATTGCTTGCCACCGGGGCTATCGCGATTGCCTCACCCTATGGGTTGACGGTAGTCACGGCGTCGTTTGTTGCAGTCTTTCTGATCATTTGGCCCCTTAAATTTGGAAATCTGGCGAGTATAGCAGAGCAGTCTACCCTAACGTTGGTGCAGCTGCATTTTGTTCCACTTATACTGGCAGTTGTGATGGCTGTTGCCGTTCAGGGGGTTGTAATATCTCTGGGTGGTTGGCCTCAGGTGGTGGTGTTGCTACTTGGTACGATTACAGGTGTCGTGATTTATGTCTTGCTGGCTTTTCTGTTTCAACGGGACAGGTTTCATCTTCTGATGCTGATGATCCGACCGAGAGCAGAACCTCACGAGGCAGGGACAACCCCTAACAAAATTGAGGGATAGATGATTTCATTACGCATTGTGATGTTTACGACATTTTATCCACCCTATTCCTTTGGTGGAGACGCGATCGGCATACAGCGTATGGCCCGAGCGCTTGCCGCACGCGGGCATGATGTAACGGTTGTGCATGATGAAGATAGCTATCTTATTCTGGGGGGGCGGCCACAGGCCGAGGGGGCACCGGACGGTGTGCGCCGAGTCGGGTTGCGCAGCCGGCATGGGATATTGTCGAATCTTCTGACACAGCAGGTCGGGTACCCGGTCATCCATGCGGCCCGCATTCGCGAGATCCTTGATGAACGAAAGCCCTATATCATTTGGCACAACAACACCTCACTGATAGGGGGCCCCGGCCTGTTGCCGATGGGGGAAGGGCTGAAGATTTATGAGGCGCATGAACACTGGCTGGTCTGTCCGACCCATGTCTTATGGCGTCACGGGCGCGAGCTGTGCGACAAGCGCCAATGTCTGCGCTGTGTTCTGAACTATCGCCGCCCGCCGCAGCTTTGGCGTTATACCGGTGCGCTTGACCGGGCGCTGAATCACATGGATCTGATCATTGCCAAGAGCGAATTCAGCCGCGCGAAGCATCGTGAATTCGGGCTGAGACAGGACATGGAAGTTTTGCCCTATTTTCTACCCGACCTACCCACACTAGCCGAGCCTTATACCGGTCATCCCAGCCCCTATTTCTTGTTTGTTGGGCGGCTGGAGAGAATCAAGGGCTTGCAAGATGCCTTTCCAGCAATGGACCGCTATCCTGATGCCGACCTTCTGATCCTTGGGGACGGCGATTACGCGGGTGAACTGAGGCAGCTGGCAGCAGGAAACCCACGAATTAAGTTTCTTGGCCGCAAACCCCCGGAAGAGCTTGACGCGTATTACCGCGGTGCGCTTGGCTTGATTGTGCCTTCGGTTTGCTATGAGACTTTCGGGATCATCCTGATTGAAAGCTTCCGACTGGGAACGCCGGTGATTGCCCGGCGGCTTGGTCCGTTCCCCGAGATCGTGGAACGCTCCGGGGGTGGGGTGCTGTTTGAAACAGAAGATGAGCTTGTCGCAGCGATGCGTAGCTTTCAGGATGGCAGCGATACCCGCAGCCGGATGGCCGGGGCGGCACGGGCAGGGTTTGAAACGCTTTGGCGAGAAGATCAGGTTCTGGCGCGGTTCGGGGCGGCCTTTGCCCGCGCGGCACATGGGGCAGGGCAGACAGAGCTTGCCCATGCCCTTGAGGGGGGGGCGTTTGAAAACGGGGTGGCTGTCAGCTGATTATGCTGTGCTTCCCAGCGGGGACAGGGGCTCAGGCGGGATGGAGGGACTTACCATATTGGCTTACCCAAACGGAACGTAACGGTCTTTTCTCCGCCATCGGCATTGTGCAGGCGGGCGGAGATTTCGTTCATGGTGTTACTGGGCTGTATTGTGAAACGCGCGCGGGCCTTTTCGCCATTGAGTTCCAGATCAAGTGGCTGAAAATCAGCGCCGTTTATCTGCACCAAGGCAGCGGCAACCCCGGGCTCGATAATCTTCAGTTCGATATCAAGCGGAGTGTCGCGCCGCAACGGCCGGGTCAGAATAAGGCGAGCAACACGTCCTGACTGGTTCACGGGATGCACCGCAACCTTGCCATAAGATTCAGGGCCATAGCGCTGATAGGCGGTTGCGATAATCGTCAGTAAGATCAATACATATACCCAACGGGTAAGGCCCAGACCGCGCCAGATACGCCTCGGTGCGCTGACGGGGTTGGTGTCTGTCGAAGCAGAAGCGATGCGGGTGGCAAAAATAAGGGCTCCCGTTAATGAGACCCCAGTTGCCACAAAGCCAAACAGTACCCACAGCCCTAGGGACAAAGCTCCACCCCAAGTGCCAAAATGCAGCATATGCATCAGGCTCTTCAAGCGTTTCAAGCCGCCGTCGTCATTTGGGGTAAAGGCACCGAGCACATCAAATGTTACCGGATCGATGGTCACTGTGCTGGGGCCGCGGAGCCAAGAAAATATTGGCTGATGCCCAATAAAACTGAGCCCCTCAGATTTGCGCCCGGGCAACCCGAGGCCAATAGGTTCAAACCCGGGAAGCGCGGCGCGGGCGTGCTCTTCGGCCTTGTCGATTACGTCCCGGCCAAAACCGGCAGGTAGCGCGGTTTCGCGAGCGGATGCGGGCGCAGGATGAGGTGTTGTGCCTTCGAAACCAAGCGCGCCGAGCAGAAAATAGAAACTGGTCATGGCGATCAGCAAGATCAGAGGCAGCGCCCACAGGGCTGTCAGCCGATGGAGCCCGCCGATCCAGTTTCTGTGGCCACCAGTGCGGCTTGGCCAGCGAAAGAATCCTTTCCAGAACCGACGGTAAGTGATCAGTCCGCTGATGATCTGGGTCAGCAGGATAACCGAACTGGCCGAGATCAGTATGAAAATTGGCTGTTTGGTGGTTAGAAAGGTGTCGTGCAGATCGCGTAGAATATTACGAAAGCCAACCACGCGCGTTTCTTCAACCAAGTCACCGGTTACAGGGTTTGTCCAGAAACTGACGGATTCGCCCCAAGCCGTTGTGGCAAAGGCCCGGTCCACAAACCATGGTGCCGACTCTTTGGAAACGAACCAGATGGTCGCTCCGGGCCGGGCGTCCTTGATGCCTTTATAGATGTCTCCGAAACTCGCAGTACGGTCTTCCGAGTCTATTGTTGTCCAGACATTCGGCTGGGCGATTGATTCCAGCTCTATACCCACAACAAGCAGTGCCCCGGTCAGAAACATGAAAGTAAAGAAAACCGACAGGTGTAGGCCCAGCCAGGTATGTATGGTGAATACCCTATTGCGGAATTTGCGGGGTGTTTGCATGGCTGGTCCTCATAAATGTCCCCGTTTGTATGATGCGGGTGACCAAATTGTTCGTTTCGCCCTTACTAAACGCAGGCCGAACAAGGGAAATAAGGGCCATCAGAGCGTTGAGATGTCAACCGGTTCGGGCTAGAGGGTGTGGCCACAAGTGTATGGTATGATAGAATACTTCTCGTGACCGAATAATGTCGGGAATCAGAGCGCTGCAGATTGATATACTTGGGGCGGATGAAATTTGACGCTCCGGAAGTGGTGTTTGTCGGTTGCTATGCTAGGGTATGATATGAAAACAATTTCCGTGGTTTCTCCTTGTTTTAACGAAGAAGATAATGTGGCAAATTGCTACGAGACCGTGAAGGCAATCTTCGATGAAGAGCTGCCGGGTTATCGGCGGGAGCATATTTTTATTGATAATGCGTCCGATGACGGGACCGTCGAGATTCTCCGCAAGATCGCTGAAACCGACCCGGATGTGAAAATTGTGGTCAATGCTCGGAATTTTGGGGTATTCCGTTCAACTTTTAACGGTCTGCGCTATGCAACGGGCGATGCGGTTATCGTTATGTTGCCGGTTGACCTTCAGGATCCGCCGGAAAAAATCCCCGAATTCGTGGAATTGTGGGAAAGTGGATATGACGTGGTTGCAGGAGCCCGCAGCACCCGCGAAGAAGGCTTCACGATGCGCGCGGCGCGCGGCATATTCTATACAATCGTAAACCGGCTTTCGGATGTGTCTCTGGAACCGTCAGTTGGGGAATTTCAGTTGATTGACCGCAAGGTCCTGAAAGCGGTGCTGTCGCATAATGACCACCATCCCTATATCCGCGGAATCATCGCAGCCTGCGGATTTCGCCGGATCATCGTGCCTTATACCTGGCGGGCGCGCAAAAGTGGTTTATCCAAGCATAATGTGATGGCGCTGACCGACCAGGCGCTGAATGCAATTTTTGCGTTTACCCGAGCTCCGATGCGGTTTTGTACGATCAGTGGGCTGGTGATCGCATTTGGTTGTATCCTCTTTTCCATAGTTTCCGCGCTGCTGTATTTCATTGATCCGGTTCAGGCACCGCGCGGGACGACAACAATTATCGTGTCGCTGTTCTTTCTGTCAGGCATCCAGATGCTGTTTATCGGAATGCTGGGGGAATACATTACTTCGATTCACAATCAGGTGCGTGGCGGCCCGATTGTGACTGAACAGGAACGGATCAATATCGAAGGGCCCGCCAGAGATCCGGCAGTAGCACGGGAAGAACTGGCGTCATGACCATAAGAGTCCGCCTGGGGCGGCGGGCGGCGGCTGTTTTCTGGGCATGTATCTTTGGGTGTCCGGTCTTGGCGGAAAGTGCGCCCAAAACCCATGCCACAACCGAAGAACTCAGTCTCTGGTTTGCTGTTATGGCGCTGGCGGGGCTTTCGTTCATGATTGTGTTATGGCGTCGGGGGCAGGGTCTGTTTGGGTTGCTTGGAGCGCTTTTTCTGCTGGGAAGTTCAGCCCGGCTATGGCTGACGGAACCCCTATGGTTTCCACGACTTGAGATATCGCTTGGGACGCCGGAAAACTTGGTGATGCTGGCTGTATTGACCCTGCAGGCACTGGCCACATGTTTTGTGCTGATGCGCCAGTATGTACCGGGGGTACCCGGGGATATTCTTGCGGATCTGGGCAAGATACGTGTCGTTTTTCTGGCAGGGATTGTTGCAGCGCTTTCAGTTTCAGCAACACCCTATATCGCTTATGGCCATTATGTGCCTTATGCTTTGCAGATTGGTGTGGGCGGAGCGATATCTGTTCTACAAATCACGACGCTGATTGCACTCATTGTCGTTGCCGGACCAAAGACGGGACCGCACCTTCCTGTTGGTGTTCTGGCGATCTTTGCGACATTTGTCAGCGCGGCACTTGCCTGGACGGTTTTTGATCGTGTTCCTCATGTACAGGACGAACTGGCCTATCTGTTTCAGGCCCGGACATTTGCGCACGGCGCGCTTTGGAGCCCGGCACCTGTGGAAGGCGCGCGGGCGGCACTGGACTATTATCTTCTCGATATTCGCGGCGATCAGTGGCTTAGCGTTACGGCCCCCGGCTGGCCAGCGGTTCTGGCAATTGGGGTGCTTGCGGGTGTGCCATGGCTGGTCAACCCGGTTCTGACCGGCCTATCTGTTCTTCTGGTGCACGACATCGTCCGGCGTACCGTCAACCGGAACCGTGCCGATCTGGTGGCCCTGCTGATGGCGACCTCACCTTGGGTGCTGGCAACTGGTGCTTCGCTGATGACGCATTCAACCGCGCTTATCATGGCCCTTTTGGGCTGGTGGTGTCTGCTGCGCGCGGGCAGGGGTTCAACCCGGCGGGATGTTATTTTGGGGCTTTGCGCCGGGCTGGCCTTGGGCTGGATGTTTGTTACCCGCCCGCTGGATGGGGTGATCGTAAGCGGATTGACAGGCCTGTGGTTGTTGCGCCGACTACCGACGGGGGTAGGGCAGGTCGTGGCCTGTGCGATGGGTGGTATTCTGACCGGATCGGTCTATCTGGTGTGGAACCAGGCTGTGACCGGGGAGTTGCTGCTGGCACCTCAGGCCGATTATCTGAGTCGTCTCTGGCCTGATACAGCCAATACTTTCGGATTCGGCGCAAATGTGGGCCCACCAGATAAAAGCTGGGGCGCGCTTGATATATGGGTTGGCCATAGCCCGGCTGAGGCGACACTCAGCCTTCTGAATGGTTTTGTGGCGCTCAATACCGAGCTTTTGGGGTGGACCTTTGGGTCGCTTGTCCCAATCTGGGCCTTGCTGCTTTGGCACCGTAGGTTGACCGGGTTCGACCGGGCGATGCTGGTGGTATTTCTAGTAATTGTTGCAACACTTTTCTTCTATTGGTTTACCGGGACATTCTATATCGGTCCACGCTACTGGCATGTTGCGCTGTTGCCAGCCCTTGTTCTGTCTGCGGCGGGGGTCGAAGAGATTGCCCGCTGGATGCCGGAGCACCATCGCGGCCGTTTCGGATATGTGGTCTTGATGTTATGCGTGGTTTCCCTGATCAGCTTCATGCCGTGGCGCAGTATATCGAAATATCATGGATATGGGGGCTATACGGGTGACATAAGACGGCAGGGGGTGGCAGAAAACTGGGGCCATGCGCTGGTCATCGTGTCCACCGAAGGGAATGTGGGTTCGGCACTATATCTAAATGATCCGTTCCTGTCGCCCGACCAGCCAGTTTTTGTTCGAGACCTGGGGTCCGATGGCAACGCAGCCACGATAGCAGCTTTCCCCGACCGCGAGGTTATCTATGTCAGGAATGAGAAATAGGAACGGTTCTTACTGCTCAGGAGCATGACCAGTCTGATACCTTGAAAAAGGATTTTGGCAGGATAGAAGCATCGTGCATCCAGGTGATATGTTCGTCATCATATCGGTTGACCCATTCCCAGATAATCTTGTCTAAACTATCTACTTGAAAAACCCGACCACCTTGCGCTTCGGTCACCAGAATGGAATCGTCGGGTTGCATCTGATGTGTTGCGCGTTCACGGGAATAAAAATACGTTTCGGGTTGTCCGCCATAGACAACACTCGTTTCATTAGTGGCCGGGTTTATCCGGTAAATATGGCTTCCGCCTTGGCGCTTTCCGCTATCTGTCTCATCAGTATTATTATCATAGAGTGTGATTGTGCCATCTGGCTGAAAATCAGGATCGTGCTGGCGGATCCAAGGACCTATATGGTGCCACTTGATTTTTTGCATCGCCGCGTCGACCACTAGGATCATATTGCGATTGCGCACCGACAACAGCAGATCACCCGTATCAAACATGGGGAAGGCCGGTGCAAGTTCGGGTGATAGCTCCTCGACCTCATTGAGATGAAATTCACCATTGACCCAGGTCTCGGCTTTTCCGGTGGATGTCAGTATCGACTGATAGTTGTTTTCCACGAAGAGCTCGGTTAGTTTTTTGGATTTTTTCAGAGTGCCATCCGGGCCAAAAGTAAAGATCAGATCCTCCCAGTAGTCGCCGTCATAGGGCCAAAGAACATTGCCCGTTTCTTCATCAACATATTCACCGCCAGAAATAACAATATCGCCGTTGAACATGAAATTGGGTGAATGGTGGGTAATAAGTTCGGTCTGAGCCCATAGGGGTGTGGCACAACGGTCCAGCTTGATCATACCGCAGCTTTCAAAGCTGAGCACGATTGAGCCATCCGGCTCAATGATGGTGCCGTGCGGGATAGCGTTCCATTCCGTTGCTGGTGGATTTCGGCAGAATGAGGGGTCCCCGACTGTATCAAACAGGCTGACAGGCCATTCATTGATGATTGTTCCATCCCGCTCGATCAAACGGACTCCGTTGTGATCTTTGAAAAATCCCGACAAGAGCAGATAATCTTCGGATTGTGTTGGAAAGGTATTAATCGTTACACCTTCGCCGTCATACCGTGCTTTTCGTAAAAAGTGGATTGGTTTGGATTTCATCAGATTTGGCAGCTCTTTGATTACCAACCGGGCTTGATCAAAGGTACCATAAACAAGCTCATGAAGCTGATTGCGATGATGCCCGGAATATAATCCAACCAGAAATATAATTCCAAGCAATGCAGTGGTCGAGATGACCCGGAAGACCAATTTTGAATTACGCATTTGACTACTTTAAAACCTTATGGGCACGTTGTAGCAATTAACAGCTTGAAGGGTCAATAACAGGAGGCGGAACTGCAGTCGGGTGCAAAAAGGTTCCCAGCTAAGCCAGTCACATGGATTAGTAGCGATAATTAGCAAAATTTGATCATAATCATCTAAATTTTGTACAATATCAGCAGATTCGCGGCACATTTGGGTAAATATTTTTTTATTGGTAGGTGGAAAATAAAATGATAACCGATATTTCTACACATGATCACGCCGAAAGTTATTCACCCCCTATCTACAGTTGGCTGATTATCTGGGTTTTGTTGACGATTTTTGCGTGGGTGTCACGCAACCCGATTGAACAGACTGTTGGCCTCTATGCACTTGCCGGGCAATCAATGCCCTATTTCGTTTTTGACCACGTATGGCTGTTAAATTTGATCACGCCTGCTGCATCGGTGATTATCAGCCTCTTTTTTCTGTTTCCCGGGCTGGTTCTGGCGTCGGCTTTGCGTCAGACACATGATCTGGTCCGTTGGCTGCTGGCAGGTATTTCACTGTCTATGCTAAGCCTTTGCGGCGCTGCGATCCTCTGGCATCAGATCACGGGTAACGTGCTACGCGGGGATGCCTATTTTATAATGGTTGCGGTGGTCACGGCGGCCAGCCTTGCCTTTTACGCTCTGCGCCGGGCAATGGGGCGTACCGGGCATCTTAATCTTGCCGCCCATCAAGGTGATATTGTAGCCGCGCTGTGCCTTTCATTTCTCATTTTGGCTGTCATGTCTGCCAAATTTTACTGGGAAAACTTTTCTTCTGATGGGGTTGGCGTCCTGAATTTTGTTAGGCTTTTTGTCGATACAGATTGGCCCTTTTGGCCAAAAGAAGCAGGGACGATTCAGGCAGCCCCTGGTGCGACATCCTATCTTTTTGTCCTTCCAGGATCGTGGTTCCAGCGGCTGTTAGGAGAAAATGAATTTGCCATGCGCGTCCCCTATGTTTTGTACATCGGGATACTTTACATTATCATACTGGGGCTTATCCGAACCGGGCGCAAAGCGAGAGTGCTGCCAATCGATCATGCCCTGATCATTTGGGCACTCATGATCTATACCGTGTCTATCATCTATAGCGGTGGCTATAATCCGTACTTCGGGGATAGTCCGATGCCAGCCGCGCGCGAGACTTTGGCCATGGCGCTGTTTTTGGGATATATTTATCTGGTTGTGACAAATCAGATGGGCTTTGCATGTGTCATTGGCATTCTGGCCTATATGACTCTGCCGACCGGCGGATTATGGATGTTATTGGTGTTGGCTGCCTTTTTCCTGACCTGGCAACCACGTGATTGGCGACGGATCAGATGGATTTTTGCATTGCTTGTGGCCTGCGCAATTATCGGCACCTCGGGGCCGGTTCTGATCCGGGCTGCCGGGCTGCCGGTGCCGGGAGGGGAATTTGATCTCAAAAGCATCGTGAACCGGTTGCGTTATGTCACGTTTTGGGAGCCGGAAAGACTGGCTTATCTTATCGTGCCAGCGGGTGTTCTGCCAGCACTGTCCATGGTGTTCTGGCGGCATCAAGATCAGCTTTCACGGATGCTGGTACTCATTACAATGTCGTTTTTTCTGTTCTTTTACTTTCAGGGTTATCGGGTTCTGCTACACCATTTCATCCCTGTCATGCTGACGCCACTTATTGTGATGTGGCGCTATGATTGGCTGAGTATTGCGCGCAATGTTTGGCCTGCACGGGCGATGATTGCTGCTGGTCTTGTTGTCGGTATTTATCTGTCTTTTCCTGCCATACCATGGCTGCATCAATTTTCGCGCGAGATTGGATCACATGTTCAAGTGGTCGGGCCACGTTACGATGGCTACAAATTGACGGGCCTAGATACGTTTCACGAAACATTCGAGCGCGTGTTTCCCGTCCGCTTCACAGATAAAGAGGCTGCGAAAAACTATTTTGGCGGGCCTCTGGTCTGGTTATACTACGCCACCCAGCCAAAAGCGGCGGATCAGACCATTACTTATGTGCTGCAGCCCGAGACAACACCAGCCCCGACCGACGCGCGCGCGCAGGAGACATATGATGGTTACATCCTTTATGTGCTGGATGAAGGCAGATATCAGACACATCTGAACACAACCTTCTCAACCCATTTTAGTGCCCCTGCCTATCATGTGTCCCGGGATGATATCTTTGGCCGTGGTGCACAAAGCGAAAAGCGTTTAGTAATTGACCTAGTCGCGATAGGGCGCTCCATTCTGGGGATTAAAGAGCCAGACTAGGCGTGTATCGCTGACGTTGTCTTGTCTAATGAATCGGAATAGTTCGATGTTCCTGCCCGGCAAGCCCCAGCAGAACGGCTTTATTGAAGATTGCCCAGTGGGCGTCGGTTAAAACTCTTCGGGTCAAGGCCGCTTTTCTGGTGTTTGCAACTTTGAACCAGAAATCACCCGTTTTGTGAGGATCGAACGTCACCAGCCCCTAGCACTTAGCTAAGTACTTGTGCGCTGCATAAACACACTCGTTAAACAGGTGCAAGCGTTGCGATCCAGCCACAGTGATAGCGTCCCAGCGCGTGGTGTAATTCCTACGGTAGCGCGGGCTGAGTGGAGCCTTGCGCAGCTCAGGCGAAGCCCGCGCGGCTTTCTGGGTGGTCATGGACGTTCTCCGGTAGGGTTGAGTTGCAAAACTGACCTGCCGATCGAGGAGATCACCCATGACCAAAGACATGTTAGCAGAAACCGTCGCGCTGAAGGCGCTTCTTTCGGACAGCGCGGATCATCAAATACTGGCCGAGATGCTTGGGTTTGTCGCCGACCGCCTGATGGCGCTGGATGTGGACCAGCGATGCGGTGCTGGAACGCATGAACGCAGCACCGAACGGGTAAACCATCGGAATGGATATCGTGAGCGCCGTTGGGAAACTCGGGCCGGGACCGTCGATGTTCAGATCCCGAAACTTCGGAAGGGGTCATACTTTCCGGAGTTTCTGGAGCCCCGTCGGGCCTCAGAAAAGGCGATGACGGCAGTGATCCAGGAAGCCTACATTCAGGGCGTTTCTACTCGCTCAGTTGATGATCTGGTAAAAGCGACGGGCATGACCGGCGTCTCCAAGAGCCAAGTCTCGCGCCTGTGCGTCGAGATTGACGAACGTGTTGACGCTTTCCTGAACCGACCGCTGGAGGGCGAATGGCCCTACGTCTGGCTGGACGCCACCTACATCAAGGTCCGCCGCTCGGGTCCCTGAAGCGAAGCGCGCCATCATTAACTTACTGATGGGCACTGACGATTGCTTGTGAACAATGAGTGTTTATTTGCAAGATAGTTTCCCGTTATGAGGGTAAATAAATCACCCCGTAATGGATCATTTTGATGATCAAAAAAAATAGATTCAACTAATACCAGAACCTGTCCCGGTCGGGTTAAAAAGAATTACAGCATCAGCCTAGCTGATCTAAGGCTGCGGCCTGACACCGTCTAATCAGGCAACAGCAGAGTGTTTTAACGAGTATTGGTCGTGCGGGGTTCTCTGCACGGCCATTTTGCAAAACCAAATATTTGCTGTTTGGGTGTAACAATTGGAAGTCAGAATGATAAAGACCAGAACACTGAGTGCAGCCGATTATCGGCAATCACCTGAAGCCCAGTCTTGGAACGGGCCGGCTGAGAGGCTGCTTGCCGAGCGTCTCGAACGGGAGCACTCCTACTTGACCGCAGTCTTTATTGTCGCTTGGGTTGCTCTGATCACACTACCTTAATCTCAATGAATCGATGTAGTATATTTAGTGTTTTCAGTTGTACACTGGAAAGCGGAAGAGAAATAAAAGATGGAATCGAGCATATCAATAAAGCGATTCGCAACTCCCGGTAGTTTTTTTCTTGCTATAGAAAGCATAGTTAGAAATCGGTTGAGTACTTTGTGCGTTTCGGCCGCTTTCATCGCAGGATCAGCCGTCGCAGCTGAGGCGCAGACCACACCTGTTCCTTTAGTTTTTAGCACTGTAAGTGCTGGATCCGGCTCCACAACTCTAACCGGTCTGCCCACAACAACAACCAGCGATGCGACTCTGGTTCTGGATGTTTTTGGAGACCTGCGCGGTGGCGGCAAGTATTTGGATATTATCTTAGATAATCAGCCAGCAATCAGAATTAATCCCCAGAGATCGTGTACCGGGGCCAATCCAATAATTAACAGATCAATAACCGTACCCCAAGCAACCCTTGCGTCAATTATTGCGGATGGAAAAATTGTTGTTAAGTATCAGGCAGGGCCCAGAGTAACAAATCGTTGCCCCACCCTTCTTGGCGCACCGGGCGGGACTTCTTTTGGCGCAAGCGGTAGCCTGACGTATACCGGCGGTGTGGTTGTTGTTCCGCCCGCTGCAGGCGCGGCGAGCGCCAGCGTGTCCCGGTTCCTGGGGTCCCGCGCGCGGTCCTTGGTGCAGAACCAGCCCGATGTCGTCCGCTTTGTGGATGGACGCACTGCCGGGAATTTCAACGCCCAGGTCACCCGTGGCAATGGCAACCTTGATTTTCTGACCGGCGCGAATGGTCCATTCTGGGCCTCCCTTCAAGGCAGTTGGTCAGACGACACTGCTGGCGATCAATCATATGTTCTGGGCAGTTTCGGCGGGCATACACACATTGGCAGCAATGCCATTGTGGGTGCGATGTTGCAGATTGACTATGCCGAACGGTCCGAGGCGGGCGTTGCAGACACCGAAGGGACCGGCTGGCTGGTGGGGCCCTATTTCGCGGCCCAACTTGGCAATCATCCGCTCTATCTGGATGGTCGGCTGCTGTACGGCACCACCGACAACGCGATTACGCCTTCCGGTGCAGCGAAAGATAAATTCGATGGCGAACGCTGGCTTGCGACACTGGGACTTGAGGGCAAGATCCAGGCCAACAACCTCGCGATTTTTCCGGGGATCGATGTCAGCTATGTCAAGGATGGTCAGGACGCCTATGTGGACAGCACGTCGGCCCTGATCGCTGCGCAGAACGTCGAACAGACCGAAGTTGCCTTTGGCCTCGATTTTGAAACGCCGATGTCAGGCACTGCCGGAGATATGGTGCTGACCTGGGGCGCGTCCGGCATCTGGTCCGAAACCAATGGCAGCGGACCATCTGCCGCAATCGTTCAGTTCGACGATGGCTGGCGTGGACGTCTGGATCTTGGGTTCCGCTATGAAGGCAGCATGGGCCTGCGTTCAGACGCCAATGCGTTTGTTGACGGGCTGGGGAATGGCGAAGAAAGCTACGGGCTGAGCTTCACCGTCGGCTTCACATTCTGAACTCACGCTGCGTGTAAGAACTCTGTGGGTGTCACATTGCCAGTGATACGCTTCAGGCCAGAAGGTAGGGGCAACTTTGGTGCAGGACCTCTTGTCTTGGCCGGCGCATGTTTAGGACGTGACCCGGACCGACTAATATCGGGAAAATCTCTATACGGACATCGGATAAGATAAAAAGGCAGGGAAACCACAGTTTATCTGCAGCCCTCTTTAAGCAAATTCTCAAACGTCCTACGACGCTTCAAGAACGGTCCTGAAGGTCCGCAGTGCGGGCCTATGAAGACAACAAATTGCAGCTTACGTCAGTGTCCGAATTTCGGGGGGTAGCTCAGTCTACGCCCTGCACAGCCATGCTACAATACCGCCAAGTGGGACATTTCTACTTTGCGGAACGACGGACATTTCGACTTGGTTGCAACATTCTGAACAAATCGCACCCGGGTACTTGTCGCAGGTTTTCGCAATCAGGGCTAGCATTGTCGTGTCACCCTATCCAATTCCGCGATGACCAATACGTCCCCTTCCCTCAAAGCATATACTGCTCGCTCCAACTGAAGTCGGCCTTCGAACCATCGAGAAGCTAAAATGCATTCCATCAAATGGTGGCGCTGTGCGATCCGGGCTGCACAACCCTTCTCACGCACCCCACGCGGTAAACGCCTTCGACCGTTCTCCGTTGACCATCAACCGCACCATCATTCTGTAGTTTGGCATCGCGATAAGGTCGCGCGGCTCGACTCCATCAAAGTGCCGGGTGAGGCGTGGCGCATCCATCGGGCTGGTGCGAAACGCAATCACCGTGCCGACATTACCGAGGATCGAGTCCAAAACGTCGCCTTCGATCTGCCCAAAATACTGATTAGCCAGCGTGAGCGACAGGCCGTATTTGCGGAGCTCAGACAGCATTTCGACCATGGCGTCGGTGGTGAACGAATGGAACTCATCCACATAGAGGAAAAACGGGCGGCGCTCTGGCTCCGGGATTTGATGTCGGCTGTAAGCGGCATGTGCCAAACCGGATGTTATCATCCCGCCCAGCACGTTGGAGGTGTCACTGCCAAGCTGGCCCTTGGCAAGATTGACGATCAGGATTTGCCCCTCATCCATGATCTTGCGCAGCCGCAATGGTGTTTCGGGCTCACATAAAGCGCGACGCACCACAGGATGGGCCAGAAATGCCCCAAGCTTGTTGGCAATTGGGGCTACGCCATCGGCGGCATTCTTATAATTCATCGCCGGGAATTCCTTCTGCCAGAAGAGGCGAACCTGTTCGTCGGTAACTTGCTTCAGAATCTCATTGCGAAACCCATCATCTAGAAACATCCGCATGATGTCGCGGACATCGGTCCTTGGCTGATCAAGCAGCGCCAAGATTGAATAGCGCAAAAGGTGCTCCATCCGGGCTCCCCAAGCATCGGCCCATTGCTTTTTCAGTGTATCAATCAAGCCAGATGCGATCAGGGGTCGGAACTTCTCCGACGCCCGTGTCATCGGGTTGTAGCCATAGGGGCAGTCGGGATCGGCAATGTTCCAGATGATGGCATCGGGAGGTGAAATTTGCGCAATCTGGAGTGCCAGATCGCCATGCGGATCAACAAGGCAAAACCCGTGGCCCTGGCGTAGGTCCTGGCGCATCAGGTTGCCCAACAGGGTGGATTTACCGGTCCCGGTCTGGCCCAGGATATAGATATGCTGAAGTCGGTCCGCGAGGCGGATGCCAAAGGACCTGTTCCCATAGCGACTGTAGGCGGTCCCGATTGTGGTGACGCTGTCTCGGTTCCAAGTCATGCCTCAAGTGTGAGGTACGCCCGCGAAGCACACTACACTGCCTCCCGTTTCAATCCGGCGGTTGTCGTATCTGCACCTGAGGGGGACTTTGTGGATGTCGGGCCTTTGATATCCTGAGGTCAGATCAGATCTTTGGTTCCGCACATCTCCTCTCGAGGGGTGCGCCTGAAATGGTTTCGGGCGGCCACCCTACGAGAAGGAGATGATCATGGGACAAATTGCTGAAACAGCAATCGAGGGTTTTGTCGGGGTTTACCCGGTCTGCAGTGATTGTGGTCAAACCCATATCGTCCGCGACGCTGAGACGTGTTGGAGCCTGCTAACCCGCACATGGAGCCTCAAAACGATCTGTGACACTTACGTCTGCGATGACTGCGGGTCTGAAGCCGCACCTGTCTGGAAGCTCGACAAGGAGTTCCGCCTGAAACGCATCGTGCGGCTCAATGATGCCGTCAGGCAAGGTCACGGGGAGTATGTGACCGTCGTGGTGACAGCAGGCCTCAAAAACAGAGGTGAAGAGTATCTGATCAAAGCCAGACGAGCCGTCGCTGATTTTGACCAGTTCAACGGGGAAAACGACCCGCATGGCGAGCATGATTTTGGCGCACTCATCCTCAATGGCGAAAAGCTATTTTGGAAGATTGATTATTTCGATCTCACCCTGAGCGCACATTCGCCGGACAAGGCCAACCCTGACATCACCCATCGAGTGCTGACCATCATGCTGGCGAGCGAGTATTGACGGTGCCCGAACAACGTCCACTTTCGCAAGCCGATAAGGAAGAGGTATTCCGTATTGCCACACGCGCCCTGCCCAAATGGTATGCGGACGAGGTTGCCAAAGGGATGACGGACGCAGCGCTGACATCCGCCCTCGAACAGGTCCTCGGGATCTTCGGTGGCAGTTGTGGGCCGGGCCGTCTGGACGTCGCACATCAGGCGGCGGGCCTGAAGATTTGGGGCGGGTGGCACTTTGTGAATTACCATACGGAGAAACCGCTCTTTTCGGGCACAAAAACCCTCGCCATGGCGCGGCACATCTATGGGATCCGCGACCCAGATGAGGAGCAGATGGCGTTGTTTTGAGTGACTGGCCTGTCCCAATGGGGACAGGCTTTTTCTTTCATTACTGGAAACCTACGCCGTGCATACCGATTTGATATACTCACCTCGCTCTCAGGCGTTCTAGTCGCTTAACGTCCCTTCCGATTTTCCGAACTCTGCACCGCTTGGTGAGTGCCGCACACACAACTCACGGGGTGTGAGACGGGATCCAGCTAGAAGGCATAATATTGTCATCTCACTTCGCGGCCCCATTGTGCCGGCCCATAATATCACTCAACTGGACCACCAACTCCTTGACGGTTGGTTCACGCAGCGTTTCAACCAAAGTATCAAGTTGTCGTAACAGTGTGTCAGGGTAGGTTCGAGAAGTGGGTCGATATGGTGCACCAACGGGGTCAGCTAAGATAGATTGGGCTGCCCCAAGCCAATTTGATGGCTCAAAACATGCTGACTTTGAGACGACTGTGCGGTTCGAGGTTGCCAAACTGACGAACAGGCGTTTTTCCTGCCGGTTTGCGATCTGGTAAAGCGGGGCAAGGTTTTTTACCAGTTCGAGGAATTTCTCGAGATAGATGTGCTCAGCCTCTATTCCGGCACTGTCTTTTTGGCTTTCCTTGATGCGCCGAATATCGAAGTTGAGGCCTGCCTTCTTTCTGGAATAGGCCTCTTTGTCGATCAAACCTTCGATCAGCGCGTCCATCAAGTTATCTAGACGCGCCTCAAGTTTGCCAAGCTGCATCTTGAGCGACGCAGCTTCGTCGTGCTGATCTTGCCGACCAACTTTCCAAGCCTCCAGTACATCAACCAACTCGGCAAAGGGTTTTGGGCGAATGGTGCTTCTTTCAAACTCAGCAAGGGCGGCCTGTTCGATCGTTTCTTCACGGATGCCCTTGGTCGGACAGTCCGGCGTGTGGCAACGATAGTACACATGCCCTTTCTGACGTTCGGCGATCATCGCCAACGAACACAGCCCACATTTAAACAAGCCCCGATAAGTGTGCATGTGACGGGTGGTCTTCTTTCCACATTTTCCGGCCTTCATCTCCTGAACCCGCTGGAACAGCGATATGGATATCAGCGGCTCATGGATGCCGTCATAGGTATCTCCGGTCACCTTGATCCGGATTATGCCGGTGTAGAAGGGGTTTGAGAGAATGGTTTCAATCCCATGGCGGGATAATACGCCACCACTGTGGTTTCTGAGCCCACGCGCGCTCATCTCAGCATGTAGAGAACGAATACCGTGATTGCCAGTTCTGTAGAGGTCGAACATCTCCTGGATCAGCGGCGCTTTCTCAGGGTCCGGGATCTTGGCTTTGCCTCGCCCCTGATCGAGATAACCGATTGGTGCCCGAAACGGGTAAAGCCCTTGCTTCAAACGGCCGCGCAGCCCCTTCTTCGCCTCTTCTCGGAGGTTACGGATATAATCTGATGCAATCACCGCCTGGATGTCCGCTGTGAGCCTGCCGCCGCGAGACTGGAAATCCAGGCTCTCCGTGACGAAATGGATGGCAACGCCCTGGTCTGATAATTCCCCGATTTTAGCCCAGTCGCGAAAGTTGCGCGCAGACCGGTCAATCTTGTGGACGATCAGTCCATCGGCCTTGTGATTATTGAGATCGCGCATGATGGCATTGAAGACCGGTCGCCCGGATTTGGCGGCGGTCTCTTTTTCTTCAAACCAGCGCGATATCGTCAGTCCGTGTTTTTCAGCATAGCGGGTAATTTCTTCCTTCTGAACTTCCAAGGAAACCCCTTCGCCTTGTTTGGCGGTGGATACGCGGGTGTATCCAAAACATGTGGTCATATGTGGTTTTGTTTAATCACGGGTAATAGTGCCGCCTTCTCTGGGCAGCTTTTTGATCTCATCCTCCGGCCAGGGCCACGACCCTTCGCGCTCCATGCGCTCGAAGATGCGTTTGCACAGCTCGATAAATTGTTCAAAGCGTTGTTCTTCAGTCATCTGCCAAGAATACTGCTCATGAAGGCGTCGAAAACACCGGCTTAGGTGCGAGGACGGCAGCTCGGAGCGTGGACATAGACGAGGAAGATGTGAAGCTGTTTAGGTGGCCAGCTCGCCGTTTGGCTTCATTGCACATTGTACCGAGTCTTTGGCAAAGAGTCATCTTTGCTGGGTGGCAAGTCTTGTGCCGCTTGCCGCCCATGGGCCGCAAGACCTGTAGCATTTGCCCTGCAACCGGCTAAGATTTTTCCTGAAAACCTTAATGCTCCAGAACCACTGCCTGCTCTGATGCCTGGCGTTCGGAATGGTTTCACCATTCCGATACCAAACCGAACGCTATGGGAGATCGGAGTAGGCAAGACAAATTGGTATGGTTGCCGTTTTTGAATCCGGACAGGGCTTTGCGATTTTCCGGCTTGCTGTAAACTGGGGATATACCAGCTTCACATAAGTTCATTTTTATGATCCAGGAATTCACCCTCGACTTGAGGGCTGCCCGACGAAATTCGGGGCTCAGACAGGTCGACTGCGCTCATCTCATGGGCGTCAACAAAACCAAAATCTCAAACCTTGAGAATGGCCGCCAGCGTCCAAGCGTGCGTGACATCTGCACCTTGTCGATGATCTATGGCCGCAGCTTTGAAAGTCTCTTTGCCGGGATATTTGATGAGGTTAAAGCAGATGTTTATTGTCACCTCACTGACCTTCCGGAACCACAGGCGCACTATGGGCTCGCCAACAACCGGAACCGGACATTGGACGGTCTGAGAGCACGTTTGGAAGAAAATCACAGCGCGGTCTATGACGACTAAACGAAAACGCATTCTCAGTGTCGCCGTTGCCTCCGGCAAAGTGGCTTACATATTTCTGATCGATGGCAGGTTGAAGGACTGGCAGTGCTCACGGGCGGCAAGCCTGTCAGCACCCAAGGGCCGATCCCTGTTGCGCAGAGCTGTGGCCCGTTTTGAGCCAGATCTTGTGGTGACCGAAGATCCGTTCAAGCCAACGCGCAAATCCGGGAGCTCACTAGAGATTCTGAATGCCCTGGTGCAGGAATTGACCGACAGCGCTACCCCGCATCATCTGGTTCGCCGCAACCAGCAGTTCGCCAACAAATATGATGAAGCTAAAGCTCTGGCGAAACGCTTTCCTGCCATCACGCCCTGGCTGCCGAAAACGCCCAAAATCTGGGAAGCGGAACCCGTGAATGCAATTTACTTCGAGGCTCTCTCAATGGCGGTTCAAATCGAAGACGACGGCTAAGTCGTATGGCCCAGCCAGTCTCACCGTGATGCGCGCGGCATGTTATTGGCTGCAATCGCAATAAATCATCGCCATTTGTTAGCTGTGGTCGGCATTTCTGGGACATCGGCCCAACCGGAGGCTCAAAGATTATAGGGATGAAGCCGGCCATCCTATATTCTTTTTACCTATTAACTACAATTTGTTGCTTCATTTTTAGGCCGCTTGGCGGAATGGCGCGATTCTCACCGAAATGGTATCATATGTGCAGTTGTTCCCCACAAAAATCGGAGACTGCAATGGCACGCGATATATACGCGGAAGTCACCAATGCGTTGGTGGCTTCCATCGAGGCTGATCCTGGGAAGCCAATCATGCCCTGGAACCGAACTGGCACAAATACGGTGCCAAGTAACATCGCTTCTGGCAGTGAATACAGCGGTGTAAACATCATCAATCTCTGGATCACGGCACAGGTGCGCGGGTGCGCAACCGGCACTTGGGGCACATATAGGCAGTGGCGCGAAAAAGGCGCGTCGGTACAAAAGGGTCAGAAATCGACCCCTGTCATCTTCTACAAACAAGTCACGAGAGAGAGCGCCGATGGTGAAGCTGAATCCTACCGCGTGTTGAAGTATTTCAATGTCTTCAATGTCGATCAGGTAGACGGGTACGACCTGCCTCCGCCATCGGATTCTGCCGAGCCGGTTGAACGTATCGCGGCGATTGATGCTGTGATCGCAAAGACCGGCGTGGATATTCGGGAGGCTGGTGCACAAGCATATTACAGCCCCACCGACGACCAGATCACCATGCCTGAGGGTAGCAGGTTCTTTGATACCGTCTCTGGCACGCGCAGCGAAAACTACTATGCAGTATTGCTGCATGAACTGACGCATTGGACGGGACATCCGTCCCGATGTGATCGGGATTTGCGCAACAGGTTCGGAGATGCGGCCTATGCAATGGAAGAACTGGTGGCGGAGATCGGCTCTGCGTTCTTCTGCGCCAGGCTCGGTATCTCCTCATCTCCTCGCGAAGATCATGCGCAATGGGAATGGAAACGGCCCTTACAAGGTCCGCTATCCATCGCGAACCAGTCATCCGACAAAAATCGTCAGATGACCGCTCCGAGCCCAGAGTGACACTCACCCTTGCACTTACTTTCGAGCGCGTGAACGTCACGGTTGGCTCTTCGGTACGACCCACGCGCCGCCAATTGATATCGAGATTTTGTTCAGCTAAGTACGGCAATTAGGGGCGTGACGGCAGAGTTGGTCTGGGGCCAGATTTCTGACGCGCAAATTTTGAGCTGCAGCAAACCGAGAATAGTGTAGTGCAAGGCGGGCGGAATGACTGGCAGAACGATCATTCGGCTCCTGATGTTTGGCAGTGTAATCGTCCTGATCGGGCTGGTTTTGCTTGGATTTACTGGGCGTTACTTCGCGCCGGGCGATTCCGTGGCGATCATCAAACCGCAAGCAGGCACATTACTGATTCCTCTGGCAATGGTTTTATGGTTCCTAAAGGCACGGCGTACCGCTCTTATCTCGATGACGCTGTCTGTTTTTGCACTCGGTTCGATTGTGCCAGGTTTCTTTGCGACAGAGACGGACTGCAGCCGGGAATGCCTGACGCTTTACCAAAAGAACCTGATGTCCAAGGCTTGGCCGCGGTATTCATTGGCCGATGATATCATTGCATCCGGTGCTCAGATTGTAACGCTCCAAGAGGTTTCCGACCACAATCGCAAGTTTATGGCCAATATGTTCGACCATTTCCCAGTTGCCGTTATTTGCGAGTTTCGACGCGCGCGGGACGTCGCCGTCCTAACATCATTGCCAACCATTGATGGTACCGAATTTTGCGAGGCCAAAGTCGGACTGGCAGGTGTCCAGCTACGTGCGCCAAATGGTCAGTCGATCTGGATCGTATCCGTTCACTTGGAATGGCCCTTTCCATATGGTCAGTTCCGCCAGACCCAAATCATCGAAAAGCGCATCGCAGAGCTGGAAGGGCCGGTCCTGATCGCCGGAGATTTCAACATGGTTCCTTGGGGGGAGAGCGTGCAGAGGATCAGGCGGGCTGTTGGAAACCATTATTTGGGTGCCTTTCGAAATACCCATGATTTGGGCGGCTTGTTTTTGCCTTTGCCGATAGACACGGTACTGGTTCCAAAAGGAGCAACCGGGACAGTCGAACTGCGCGGCTTCATGGGATCGGATCACCGAGGCGTTCTAGCACGCATCGCCCTGCGCTGATGTTTGGAGCGGTTTCGGACAGGCCGGTCCGAAACATGAGCTCCAGGTACAAAATGTCCCGCAAATCGGTCATAGCGATGAATTCTACGAACGTCTGGTGCTGGTAGAAGCTGCCGTTGAAATTGTGACCCGTTTATAGGTCCAGAGCATAAGACAAAAACAATAACCTCGGTCATCTTAGGTGCCGACCGAACACGCGCTTCATCAACCGCTGACGGTCGGCAGCCCGGTAATGATACCACCAAAACATCCATCCCATCCGCGCCCGCCTCAGGAACGCCTTGCTAAAATCTGAAACGAGATGTGCGACCTCCACCGCATGAATTTAGCAGCACTGATTATCTCAGAGCGTTTTCGCGGCCTCCGAGCAATATGCTCAGAACCGACAATTACATTGACACGTTTTGGCTGTACGCCGCAGGGTGTCCGAATTGGTTATCAAAGGAATTTTCAATGCGTTCTTACGAAGTAGCCAGATCACTTTTTAGCTTTCTGGCATTATGGCATGGTCGGTGGTTGTCGTCGGAGTGATGGTGGCACTGATTGGTGCTGCGGGGGCCTCTCAATATGGTGGCAGTGGCGCAGGCCTGCTAGCGATGGTTCCAGGCATCTATATTGGCATAACAGGACTTATTCTTGTCGCCTTTGTGCAAATGGGCCGGGCAACCGTGGATACAGCAGAGTACACTCAGCAGATGCTAAGTATTTCGCGTGATCAGCTGGAAGTATCAAAGCAAGTCCTGAAACAGCAAAACGCAGTGCCACAGACTTTTGCGGCAGCGGTGCAGACAGACAGCGCACCGGAACCCAAGAGCTCGTTCGGCAACCAAGCTGACAAAACGTCACCTCAAGAACGAATGGTCAAGGATCTTGAGCCGGCGCAGTTGGAAGACCGGAGTACCATTTACAAGGGCAAGACAATTAGAGACGTAAAAGGCAAGCTACTGTACAAAGGTATTTCATTCGACACGTTACTTTCCGCCAAAGAACACATCGATGCGTTGGCGGCACAGCCTGTAAGAAAGCTCCCTGCAGCTTCCAAGGAAACCTGAGCTGGGATCCCCATAGAACACCCCCAACCTCTATGGGGATCGCGTATGGGGGATCACCGCTGAATATTTGGGAACATACCTTCGCATGAACTACCGTTTTGAAGCCATGACTTCATCTGCTTTTGCGGATGGTATTTCTGTCGTCTTCTCCGAAGACGCCGAAACCCTTCGAGACTGAAGTCACATGCGTGTTTCCATCTCCCATGAGGTCACTCGAAAGGGTTTCATCTTCAAGACGACCTATCACGAGGTGCATTTGATGGTCGCTTTTACTCATGAGGAAAAACAGATCATCAAACAACGTGGGTTGCTAAAAACCAAACTGGTGGATCGTCGACCTGCGGATGCCAAAAACGATGCCCGCGATGAAAAGTTCGAGCTGCGGGTCGAACATCTGATGGATGGGCGGATTGATCGTTTCCTCTGCGCCACGCCCTCAAAATCCAAAATCTATGAAGAAAACCTTTTGGCGGTGATGGCGCAAATGAAAACCTGGCTGGATGACAATGCCGAAACCGGCACGCGCACCGTCGTGGAAATCTGATGGCAGGATCAAACTCGGATGACTTCGGCGGGTTAATCCTGTCCTTGTTTATAATCTCCGGCATCCTTGCCCTGGCGGCTATCCTTACGCCGGCTCTGCTGGTCGGTATCCCGGCCTATGCTTTCTATCGGCTCTACAAAGAAAGCCCGCGCCGCTTGGAACGTCTGGCCCGCGAGGAAACCGAAATTCTCTACAACCACGCGCTGAGCGGGCAGGTGCGCCTGAGCGACGCTGAGATCGATGCCGCCCTGTCGCACCATTGACCGCCAGACACGCCGGAGGCCCTCAAGATCCAATTGCTGGAGATCGGGCGCGCCTTGCTCAATGGCGAAGGTCTGAGCCCCGACATCCCACCAATGCCTGCGCTCTGCAACACCGTTGAGGGCGCGCGGTATCGCGACATGCTGGCGCGGTCCGGGCAGGCCCGCAGCGACCGTGTCATGGTGTTCACCGCCTTGGATGTCATCTCGGACAGTCTGTGTACCATTGCTCGGGCAGTGCCGCCCATTGAGGGCGACGTGCTGGTCGATGTGACCCAGTTTGTGCACCCTCTGGGGCAGGCCGTACAGAATGTCATCGCACCATTTTTTGCTGACACTGACTACAACCACTTCAAGCGCTTGCGAGACCGGATTGACGCAAATCTCAGTCGGACCAATCGCACCCAGCCAATCTTCCCGAGCGATTACAAGGGTGATGATGTTGTGGATACCTATCTGGCAGGCACTCATTTAAAAGAATTGTTCCGACTCAGAACCCCATTTGAGATCCCGGAAACCAGCCGGTTTGAACACATGCACATTGTGGCCGGATCGGGCCACGGCAAAACCCAGACCCTGCAATACTTCCTGGCGAACGATCTGGAAGATGTGGTGCGGGGTGACAAATCGGTCGTGGTGATCGACAGCCAGGGAGATCTGATCAACACAATCCTGAAGGCAAAAACCCTGCCACCGGAACGGATTGTTCTGATTGATCCAGAAGACATCGCCTTCCCGGTCAGCCTCAACCTGTTCTCCGTTGGCCAAGGTCGCCTTGAAAACTACAACGCCCTCGAACGCGAGCGGCTGACCAATTCCATCATTGAGCTTTATGACTTTGTTCTGGGATCGCTGCTGTCAGCAGGCATGACAGCCAAGCAAAACCTCACAGCATCAAACCGCCGCGCAAAAGACATACCGTCTTAATGTATATTAAAGCGTTTCGGCTTTAACCTGATGCATATCCGGCCGCCTTGAAGTAGTTCCAGCACTCGGTTGGTCTGTATAGGTTACAAATCGATCCGATTGCCTAGAAGACCTCGGGGAAGGTTCTCGCCCCGATCCGCCGGAGGTGGGCTTTCAGCTTCGAGAACGCTTGTTCGATGGGGTTCAGGTCGGGTGAATATGGCGGCAGATAGCAGATAGAGGAACCAGCAGCCGTGGTCGTGCAAGGCTTCGGCAGCTTCCCTGTTTTGATGCGTGGCCAGGTTGTCGAGGATGACGACGGTTCCTGGTGCGATCTCCTTGATGAGTACTTCACGGATGTAGGCGGCAAAGGCCGGGCCGTCCATCGCGCCCTTGATGACCCACGGCGCGACCAGCGCGTCTTGCGTCAGGCTCGCGATCAACGTTTGTGTTCCCCAGCTTCCAAAATGGTGCGGCCATCGTTAAACGGTGACCCAGCTTGGCCCTACCACGCAAGCGTGTCAGGTTCGTCTTCACCGCCGTTTCATCAATGAACACAACGCGATCCGGCAGCGCGGCAATAGCGGGCATGCGATGTTTGAACCAATCGGTGCGCTTCTGCCTTACCTTGGCGCGGCGGCGCTCGGTTGCAACCAGCGACTTTTTTTGTGCGTGAACCCAAGCCGGGACGATAGGTTTGCGATGGACGAGTGATGCACCTGCACGCCCTCTGCGTCGGCCAGCGCATCGCGCAGTTCGAAGAGCGTGATGTCGGGGTCCTGCGCGATCAATTCCTCAAAGAACGCCTGGTGCGCAGCAAGCTTTCCCCGGCCGTGCGGTGGCCCCTGGCGTGCGGGTTCAACATTGCCCTTGCTCCGAACCAGACGCGCCCACCGCGCGGCCGCTTAACCCTTCCTCAATCAATCGCTGAAATCGCGTTCGAAGTGCCAATGGCAAAGGTGCTGACATGATCCATCCTCCCAAACAGGATGAATCACAAATTTGCTACTTTGGGAATCCCCAACGATTCAGGTTCAAACCGAAAAGCTTTAAAGTCTTAGTATCCGATGTGTGGTGTAGTTTAGACGCATACCGCTTTAGCGATCAGTCAAAACCCGACCAATTACGACATAAGCCAGTAATGCGACGGGTAACACCAGTACTCCTTGCGCGATGATCGGGGCCAACCCGGCTTTTAACAACAGCTGAAGACCCAGCGCATTCACTCCGTAAAGGCACAGATACGCTAATATATAGGCTGGCAGCTTCTTCACGCCACGTGTGCCAAAAACCAGCCGCGCATGGGTAAAGTAGTTCCAGGCAACCCCACCGGCAAAGGCCATTGCCAGGGCCGGTTGCGGGCGCAGCCCGACGTATAACAGCAGGGCAAACAGCAGATACCCAAAGGCCGTGTTCACCACCCCGACGACCAGGAACCGCACGAAGGCCCATTTCGGATCAAAAAGCAGCGCTTTCATACCGCCCCTTCTGCGGCCAATACCGCGGCCACGCCTGAGGCAATATCATGATGTGGCCTGAACCCGGCCTCTTGCCGCAGGCGCGTGACATCCGCTGCCAGCCGTGCCGGATCGTTTGCGGCGCGTGGCACGGCACCCAGCCGGATCAGATCAGGCCTGCCCATTTGTGTGGCGACCTCGTTGATCAGATCGCGCACCGGGGTGACGATGCCGCTGGCGATGTTGACCGCGCCAGTGGCATCAGAGCCCAGCACCTGCACCATTGCGCGCGCCAGATCATCAACATGCAGGAAATCGCGCTCCTGCAGGCCATCGGTGCACGCAACGGGTTTGCCCGCCATAAGATTGCGGATCAGATCCCCCAAAAGCCGGCCCTGCGGCTCACCCGGGCCATAGACAAAAAAGATGCGCGCCCAGCCAATCGAAAGCCCAAGCGCGGGACCCGCCTGACCCAACGCCAATCCGGTGCCTGCCTTTGCCGCACCATAAAGTGTGCGGGGCCGCAGCGGGGTTGTTTCAGGCATCCCGGTCCGGGTCAGTTCCGTCTCTGACCAGTCGTATTCGGCGCAGCTTCCCGCGCAGATGGCCCGTGTCCCACCGGCGCGGGCGAACTCCTGCATCAGATGCAGGGTGGCGGCCATCCAGTTCAGGTTGGCGGCGGATATCCAGCGGTCTTTGGCACCGTCATGCCAGGCCAGATGCATCAGATGCGTGGCCTTGGCCTTGCGGACGATGGCCGAGACCTGTTCAGGGACCAGCACATCACAGGCGACACTATGCGTGGCCCCGGTTGCCTGACCGCTTCGGCTTATCGCCGTCACCTCATGCCCGGCGTCTATCAATGCTTTTGTTGTGGCGCGCCCGATCAATCCGGTCGCGCCGGTCAGCAGGATATGCGCCATCACCCCACCTTGATATCCGGTACCGCCGTGACACAGCGCGTGCCCTGCGCCCTGATATCCGACAATTGGCCGATCACCTCTTTGCGGATATTCCAGGGCAGGATCAGAACGTAATCCGGCGGATCGACCCGCAGCGCATCAACCGGGTACACCGGGATATGGCTGCCGGGCAAAAGCGTGTTTTGCTTGGCCGGGTTACGATCCACGCAATAGGCGATCAGATCGGGGCCGATCCCGGCATAGTTCAACAGCGTGTTGCCCTTGGCCGCAGCACCATAGGCGGCGACAGTTTTGCCTTCGGCCTTTGCGGTCCGCAAAAACGCAAGCAAGCCGTCGCGCAACTGCTCAACCTTGGTGGTGAAATTCAGATAGCCCTCGGGCTGGTCGAGCTGGGCTGCGGCCTCATCCGCCCGGACCTTGGCCAGACCCGGCCCTTCGGCATGGCTGGCCCCCTTGAGACAGGCAAAGACCCGCAGCGATCCGCCATGGGTTGGCAGTTCTTCCACATCAAACACCCGCAGGCCGGCCTTGGCGAAAATGGTCTCAACGGCCAGCAGCGACAGATACGAATAATGCTCGTGATAGATGGTGTCGAACTGCACGTCTTTGATGAGGTTCAGCAGATGCGGAAATTCGACGGTATAGACCGCATCATCTGACAAAAGCGTGGCCACCCCGGCGACGAAATCATTGATGTCAGGCACATGCGCCAGCACATTCGCCGAGGCGATCAGATCGGGCCGGCGGCCTTCGGATGCCAGCCGCTGCGCCAGGGTCTCACCGAAAAACTCGACCAGGGTCGGCACGCCTTTTTCCTCGGCGATCTTGGCGGTGTTGCCCGACGGCTCGATTCCCAGAACCGGGATGTCGCGCTCAACAAAGTATTGCAAAAGATAGCCGTCATTCGAGGCTATCTCGACCACCAGACTATCCGGCCCCAAGCCGAACCGACGGGTCATATCGGCAACATATGCCTTGCAATGGGCAAGCCAGCTGTCTGAAAACGAAGAGAAATATGCGTATTCCGCTGAAAAGATATCCTCGGGCGGGACCGCATCATCGACCTGCACCAGCCAACAATCGGTACAGACGCGCGCATGCAGCGGATAGGCCGGATCGGTGCTGTCCCGGGTGTCGGGCGGCACATAGGAATTGGCCAGCGGTGACAGCCCAAGATCGACCAGTGTAAGTTCCAGAGAGGCACCGCAATGGCGGCAGTGGGGGTGTGAAGTTTTGGTCATAGCTGCCCTTTGGTCATGGCCTCGTAGGTTGCGATTTGTGTGCGGCACAGGTCTGTGGCGGATTGGCCTTTGGCCCAGCCTGCATACCAATCCGCTGTCAGGCGCAGGGTTTCATTGAATGTCATGATCGGCCGCCACGCCAGTTCTGTGCGCGCGCGCGAAACATCGAGCCGCAACATCTTGGCCTCATGCAGCGCCTCGGCGTCAGGGGCAAGCTCGATCCGGCCCTGACCCAAAGCCGCCACCAGCGCATTTGCAACATCAATAACCGGGCGTTCATCATCGCGGTCGGGGCCGAAATTCCAGCCACGGGCGAAATCTTCGCTCCTGTCCAGCGCCTGCGCCAGCATCATATACCCCCTGAGCGGCTCCAGCACATGTTGCCAGGGACGGATGGCATTGGGTTGGCGCAGATGGACACACCCATCATCGCCCAGACAGCCCCGCACGATATCGGGCACCAGTCTGTCTTCGGCCCAATCGCCCCCGCCAATCACATTGCCCGCACGGGCGCTGGCCACGGATGCCGGATGCCGGTCAACTGCCCCCTGCGCATAATAGCTGCGGCGCATGGCGGCGGTTGCAATCTCGGTGGCCCCTTTCGAGGCCGAGTAGGGATCATGCCCGCCCATCGGGTCGGTTTCGCGGTAGCCCCAGACCTGTTCAACATTCTCATAGGCTTTGTCCGATGTGGCCACGACCACCGCGCGCAGGCTTGGGGCCGCCCGCAGCGCATCAAGCAACTGAACGGTGCCGATGACATTGGTGGTAAAGGTCTCGACCGGCGTCCGGTAGGACCGGCGCACCAGTGACTGCGCCGCCAGATGGAACACAAACTCGGGGTCGGTTCTGGCAATCAGCGCATCAAGCGCTGCCCGATCATTCAGATCCCCTGTCACCGACTGCACATCCGTCAGATCAAGCAGGGACCACAGGTTTGGCTCGGTGTCCGGCGCATGGGCGTATCCGGTCACCTTTGCGCCCGCACCCGACAGCCATGCCGCCAGCCACGCGCCCTTGAAACCGGTATGCCCCGTCACAAGCACCCGTCGGCCTGCAAATGCAGCAGCCGTCATTCCCAGATCTTCCACGGGGCCTGCCCGCTGGCCCAATGCTCTTCAAGCTGCTGGCGCTCGCGGATCGTATCCATCGGCTGCCAGAACCCTTTATGTTCAAACGCCATCAATTGATTGTCCCGGGTCAGATCCATCAGCGGTTTGCTTTCCCAGATGCTCTCGTCTCCGCCGAGGTAATCTTCAACCTTGGGCGACAGGACAAAGAAACCGCCATTGATCAGCCCGCCATCGCCAATCGGTTTTTCCGAGAAGTTATGCACCCTGTTACCGTCAAGCTCCAATTGACCGAACCGGCGCGGCGGCGGCACAGCGGTGACCGTGGCCAGCTTGCCATGGGCGCGGTGAAATTCGATACCGGCGCGGATATCTATATCCCCGACGCCGTCCCCGTAGGTCAGGCAGAACGCGGTCTCGTCGCGCAGATAGGGCATCACCCGTTTCAGGCGCCCGCCCGTCATACTGTTAGCCCCGGTTTCGATCAGATGCACCCGCCACGGTTCGGTCTGAGAGCGCTTGATCTCCATTTCTCCGGTTGCCAGATCAAAACTGACATCAGAATTATGCATATGATAATTCGAGAAATATTCCTTGATCCGGTAGCCACGATAGCCAAGGCAGATGATAAATTCATTCACCCCGTGGGCAGAATATATCTTCATGATGTGCCATAAGATCGGCATGCCGCCGATCTCGACCAGAGGTTTGGGAATCCGGTCTGTTTCTTCGCTTAACCGCGTGCCGAGACCACCGGCAAGAATAACGCATTTCATAAAATCGCTCCGCTGGTAAAACCGGGTTCTGGATTAATGTATCGACTGCCTGCGCAGATCAGGCTCTTTGGTGTTCCGTATAATCATCGGGGGCAGTAGGACGCCAGCGCCGTCCCCTGTCAAGATTCGCACCGTCACAGGCCATGGCAGGGTAATTTCCATCCCTCACCAGTCTGAAATCCCGAACAATCCAAGAAATTTGCAGGCATTGTTAACGGTTTAGCAAAGCCGCCGCTTTTACCGGACGGACGCGTATATGGCCGTTAGGCCGACAATCATGCCAGATCGCCTGCCAGGGCAGAATACCTTCTGGCTTTTATGAATATCGCAGTGGATCGGGCATGTTTGCAGGCTGTCGTCAGCATGGTGGTTTGAAAGTTAACAGCCATATATCAATGCACTAGACACTGATATATCTGCCAGATCTGTCGCTTTGCCTGCCTGAGATCCTTTGACAGGGCGATGCCGCGGACGCCGCCGCGATGACACTCAGTTTTCGGGATTTTCCGGGGCCGTTTTGGGGCCTATCTTTTGCCCACTAATTTCTGATATCCTGAAAATACAGGTGGCCGCATTATCAAATCTTTGTCATCTGTTTTGTCGTTAGTCATTAAATTGCTGTAATTAAGCAGTACGCTCCTGTAACATGTTCAGGTATTTGATATGGATAAAAGTCATTTGAGTAAAAATAATGTTTCAGTTGCTGTTATTGGCGGTGGACCGGCTGGCCTGACAGCTGCCTATGAGCTTCAAAAGCTAAGCGACACACATATTCCGCAAGTTTATGAAGCTTCGGACATGGTTGGTGGTATTTCACGAACCGAGACCTTTAAAGGGTATCGTTTTGACATTGGCGGGCACCGGTTTTTCACCAAGGTGCGCGAAGTCGAAGACATGTGGCAGGAGGTGCTTAAGGATGATTTCATCACTGTGCAGCGTCTCAGCCGGATCTTCTATCGCGGCCAGTTCTATGATTACCCGCTGCGGATCTTCAATGCGCTCAGCAACATCGGGCCATATGAGACCTATAAGATCGTCGGCAGCTACATCAAATGGAAGCTGCGCCCGAAAAAGCAGGAAGACACATTCGAGGAATGGGTCATCAATCGCTTTGGCGGACGGCTCTATATGCATTTCTTTCACAGCTACACCAAGAAGGTCTGGGGCATTCCGCCATCAGAAATTCGGGCTGACTGGGCCGCGCAGCGGATCAAGAACCTGTCTTTGCCCAAAGCGGTGTGGAATGCCATTTCAGGCTCGAATGACACGGCCAGCCTGATCGAGGAATTTCAGTATCCGCGCCTTGGCCCCGGCATGATGTGGGAAAAGACCCGCGATCTGGTTCGGGAAAGGGGCGGCTCTGTCGAGATGCGCTCCGAGGTTGTGAAGGTGAACCGCGATGGCAATCGCGTCACGTCAATTGACGTGCGCAAATGGGATGAAGAAAATGGCGCAAGCGACACGGTTGAACGTGTCGAGGCCGAGCATTTCATCAACTCGATGGCCGTACGTGAACTGATCCACGCGTTTGACCCGCCGCCCCCACCAGAGGTGCTTGAGGCCGCAGACCGTTTGAAATATCGCGACTTCCTGATCGTGACCCTGATGCTGGATCATGCCGATCCGTTCCCGGACAACTGGATCTATATCCACAGCCCACAGGTCAAAGTTGGCCGGATCCAGAATTTCCGCGCCTGGTCCAAAGAGATGCTGCCAGATCAGAGTACCTCGTCGATCGGGATGGAATATTTCTGCCAGACGGGTGACGGGCTCTGGTCGTCTTCGGATGAAGACCTGCGGCAACTTGCCAGTGAAGAGCTGGAACAGCTCGGTCTGGCCAAGGCAAGCGATGTGATTGATTCTGCTGTTATCCGCCAGCCCAAGGCCTATCCGGTCTATGATGGCGAATATAAAGAATCCCTCGACACCGTCAGCGATTGGCTCAAGACGCTTGAAAACTTCCAGACTGTCGGGCGGAATGGCCTGCACCGCTACAACAATCAGGATCATTCCATGCTGTCGGCCATGTATGCGGCCCGCAACATCATGGGCGAAAACCATGACATCTGGGACGTCAATGTTGAGCGATCCTACCATGAAGAATTCGAATCCAAGCCTAAGAAAAAGGACCTTCTTAAGATGGGCTCGGCAAAAGCATAGCGCTCTGATAACTAGGCAGAGCGTCAAGTTTGAGAGTGGCCCTTCAGGCGCGCCAGGCGCTGAGGTCACGGTCAAGCAAGTGTTCAAGCGCCTCAATTTCGGGCAGCAGTTTTTCACGCAGGATTGCCCGGGCGCGGGGCGGCATTTCGATCCCGCGTCTGAGATTGAGTTGTGACAGGCGATCCCGGATTTTCCAACGCGCCTCTTGTGGTAGAACCCGTGCAATCAGGCCCGTCACGGGGTTGGGCTTCATCAGGAAATCCTGGAACAAGCGGTTGCGGGGCACCCCCCCTGCATTCGGTTGGGACGACATGGTTGGGTGGAACCCGGTATCTGCGCCGATAAATTTCGTGATGTCCGAGATCAGCCCCTGCGGGTCATTCTGGAAATCTTCGTAAGGGCGGATCAGAAACTGGTTGCGATCAAACAGATTAAAATAGCGCGACAATTGCTCGGCATAGCGCGGAAAGCGCGAATAGCCAAACATTGGTTGCCATCCCGCCGCAAGCCGGTCGTCCTCAGCCTCAAGCGCGGCGGCAAAATCCTCCAGAGGTTCGATCCGCTGTTTTACCGCATAAAGATAGTGAGATAGCGCCTGATCAATCGGATTGCGCAGAACGACCACCATGCGCACCTGCGGAATATGGTGGTATATACGCTCAGGTGCCCTTTCGGAAAACAGATAAAGCGGGGATGCCTCGCCGCGGATACTGCCCGGTGTGGCATCAGAAAATAGGGCCGTATATTTTTCAATATTCGTCACGGAGTTGTTGACGTAATCCGCCCCCGGCCCTTTGTAATTTAGGGCCTCGCCTTCGAAGGAAAAGAAGTTTGGTTCTTTGGCTGCAGGCATGAAGATGCTTGGGTTCTGCCGCAGGTAGCTGTGCAATGCGGTCGTCCCGGCACGCGCGGCACCGATGATCAGAAACTCTGGCAGATCGGCCATCAGAGCGCCCCATTTCTGTGTTGCTGCAAGGCGCTAATTCCGCTTGACACTAAGTTTCTCTTTCTGGCCCAGAACATGATATTCGAACAGGCACCAAACATAAATACTGGCCGAATAGACATAGTAAAACTGGTGATACAGAACGCATTTGAACGCAAACCACAGGCCACCATGCCCGGTCATGGCGCGTGCCAGATCAAGATTGGCCAAAAACGCCAGCACCAAAAGTAAAATTGCCCAGGGCCACAGCCCCGGCCAGATTGGCAGGGCCAGCACCGACAACAGCAGCAGCCCTGCCAGACCTGCGCGCATCCGCTCGGTGCTGGAGGTGTTCAGATCGTCGGTCAGACCTTCACGCGAAATCATCAACCGCGCCCAGGGCAGCGCGCGACAGAAGATGTCCGTGCTCAGGCTGTTGCGGATCGTCCAGACTTTCAGGTGTTTGCCTTGCAGGCGAGGCTCAACCACGATGCGGCGTCCGGTCGCGGCGATCCGGTAGCCCAGTTCGATGTCTTCAATCGACGGCACCTCATAGGTTTTTACATCAAACCCGCCAACCTCGCGGAACACGTCGGCACGGATAGCCCCGCAGCCCGCCCAAAAGGTCCGCGCATCGCGCTTGGCGCGCTGATGGTGATAGCGGTGCAGCAGGTTCTTGTAGCGTGAAAACCACGCCTGCCCGTCGGGCGTATCGTCATAAGAACCAAACACCGCCGCAACATTATCTTCGGACATCGCCCGGCGCACATGGGTCGGCCCGTCGGAGTGGGCAATAACATCCGAGTCGACGAACCACAGAATGTCGCCCGTGGCGTGTTCTGCCGCCAGATTGCGTGCCGCCCCCGGCCCGCCATTCACTGGCGTGGTCAGAACCGTGGCCCCCATCTTGCGCGCCAGATCCGCCGTGCCGTCGGGGGATTGGTCGTCAACCACCAGAACCTGCTGGACCTCGCCGGCCTCCAGCATCGTGATCAGGGGCGTCAGCACCCGTGGCAGCAGATGCTCGGCCTTATAGGCGGGCATTACCACGCTGATTGAAAGCGCATGGTTCTGGGTCATGAACGGGCTCCGGGATCAAACCACGTTTTGTGGCGCGGCAAAGTAAGAATAAGAAACGCAGCCGTGAACGGCAAAAGCCACATCACCCGCGCGCCGTAGCGGGCGGCCGGTTGCGAAACCCCGCCGCAGACCAATGCATTCAGCGCAATCCCGATCAGCACAAACACCGCAAAGACCTTAAGCGGTGGGGCAACCTTGCCAGGCCAAAGCAACAACGCGGTGATGAGCACGAAAGACGCCAGATAAATGGCGGGATGGATAATGTCGGCGATCCTAAGCCACATCTGCGACCGCGTCAGCACACCGCCATCCAGAACGCCAAGCTGCGCCTCGGGCAGGCCCGACATTGATTTTGCATTGCGCTTAACCGATGCGCTGGGAATGGTCATCTTCACGCTGTTCATCCGCAGTTGCGTTGCCGCATTCCGAGCCAGAGCATGGGCAATGCCAAACGGTCGATCGGCCAGAACCTGAAAGAAAAACGCGCGCTGCTCATTCGCCACCGCTTTTTGATCTTCGGGTGTCATCAGCCGAAAGGACCCAAGTGCGGGGGTGCGTTCGAAAATAATATGCGACACGGTCATCCGGTAAGGATCGTCAGACCACGTCAGGGCCTCATGCAGGGCGCAGGTTGCCAGATCTGCGCGCGGGCAGTGGTCATCCAGATAGGCCAGACCGGGGCCATCCACGATCAGCCGCGCGGTGATATGCGGCGTGTAAGTCACCTCTTTGCGGGTGACATTCTTTACCGCAATCTCAAAGGCCTTACGTTCGCCAATCGCGATCAGAACAAGACATGCGACAAAGCCCGCAGCAACCCACCGGCCCCACCCTTGGCCCGAACCCAGCCGCAGCAGCGCCGCCAGTATGACAAAGGGCAGCATCAAAACCGCGATCCCCAGATGCGATGGATGCAAAACCACCGCCAGCGCCACCAGTGCAAAGGCCACCACCCATTCCGCCGGACGCATCTGATGCCCCATGGCCACCACGGTGGCGATCAGGATCAACATGATTGGTGCGAAAATATCCGGCATGACATAGGCGATATAAAACGGCAGCGATGTTGTTGCCGCTACCAGAACAGGCAGGGTTATCATCGGCATGGTGCCGTATCCCGACGGGATAACACGCCCCGTTACCCGTACCGCCAACCAGACGGCCAGCAGCAGATTTGCCAGATGAAACAGCGCAACCCCGCCCAGCATATCCGCCCGCCAAAACCCCGCGACAATCAGCGCATAGACCATCGAGCGTGATCCGTCAGTCGTGGTATCGGCCTTTTCACCTGTGGCAGCCCCCTGCCCCACTGCGTCAGAACCGGCCCCAGCTTCAGGCAGGATCAGGGACAGCGCCGTATTGCCCTGTTTGAAATAGCTGCCCGTATCAAAATAATAAAGCGGGCCACGGTTGATCATCAGCACCATCAAACAGATGGCCACGGTAACGCCCAGCAACACCGCCGGGCCAAGCCACCGCGCCGCGCCGTCCGATGTGCTTTGCAGCCTCATTTGCGATCCGCAGCGCCCTTTGTCGCTGCGACGATCTTTCTGAAGTAGGCAATCGTTGTCTCAAGCCCTTCTTCAAGTTGCACCTGAGGCACCCAGCCCAATTGATCACGCGCCCGGGTGATGTTGGGCTGGCGCTGGATCGGATCATCCTGTGGCAGGGGTTTGAACACCAGTTCCGAAGTTGATGCGGTCATGCGGATCACCGTTTCGGCCAATTGCCTGATGCTCAACTCAACCGGATTGCCCAGATTGATCGGGCCCGTTACATCGGGGCCGGATTCCATCAGCCGGATCAGCCCATCAATCAGATCCGACACAAAACAGAACGACCGGGTCTGGTTGCCCTCGCCGTAGATCGTGATCGGCTCACCGGCCAGCGCCTGCATGATAAAGTTGGACACCACCCGCCCGTCATCAGGGTGCATATTGGGCCCGTAGGTGTTGAATATCCGCGCCACTTTGATCCGCAGCTTGTGCTGACGGTAGTAATCAAAAAACAGCGTCTCGGCACAGCGCTTGCCCTCGTCATAGCAAGAGCGGAACCCGATCGGGTTCACATTGCCCCAATATTCCTCGGTTTGCGGATGCACTGTCGGATCGCCGTATACCTCCGAGGTGGATGCCTGCAGGATTTTGGCATTGATCCGTTTGGCCAGTCCCAGCATGTTGATCGCGCCGTGCACCGAGGTCTTGGTGGTTTGCACTGGATCATGCTGATAGTGAAACGGCGAGGCCGGACAGGCGAGATTGTAAATCTCGTCGACCTCGACATAGAGCGGAAAGGTCACATCATGGCGCATCACCTCAAACCGGGGATTGCTCAGCAGGTGGCGCACATTGGCACGCCGGCCGGTAAAGAAGTTGTCGGCGCATAAAACCTCATGCCCCTGTTTCAGCAGCGCCGCACAGAGATGCGAGCCCAGAAACCCGGCACCGCCTGTGATCAGAATGCGCTTGGCACTCAGGTGCAGCAGGTCTTCTTGGTCAAAATCATCTTTTGGAAAATCAGGTGAAGTCATCAGCGGTCTCGGTGGCCTCCGTGCGCTCGGACATGAGGGAAAAGTCGTTTCATATTTTTAAATGCCCGGACATATCGTCAAAGTTAAAAATCAATTGCCGGGCGTATATTGAAACAGGTATGTGGCCATGCATCCCAAGCGTCACCCTGCCTGTTAATCTACACACAATCGGTGCAAACCAGAAGAATAAACATGGGCTTAATGGCTTTTATGTCTGTTTCAGAGCCCGATGGCCCCCGTTTGATAAATATGCACAACTGCACGTGCCATTTTCGTGAACAATGCTTTGGATATTTCGGAATCGTCCATCCATCAGACAGCAATTGAACACGGGTTCAAACGCCCGCCAAACCTCATAGGCCCCGCATCTTCGATATGACGTCACCCCAACTGCACAGAACCCGCCCCGGCCTGAAGCAAACGGGCCATTCCCGATCTGGCCCTCGATCTGGCCCCCGATCTGGCCGATGGGTTTTATGGGCTCTGGCCCTCCTGCCCTGCCTGATCGAAGCCGCGCTTCAGGCTTCTGATGCCGGGCTGTTTGGGGGTCTGCACTGGCGGTCATGGGCCTATCAGAACGGGGCATTCTGGACCGGATTTCTGACCGGCTGGCAGCCCGGGTATGCCGCCCAGCCTGTCACCATGTTCTTAAGCTATGCGGTGCTTCATGCCGGGCTGGCCCATCTGGCCGGAAACATGCTGATGCTCGCCTTGCTTGGGGATCGGCTTTTGCAAAGGCTTCCGCCGGTTCTGGCACCTTGGCTTTTTATCCTGCTCTATCTGGGGTCCGCGATTGGCGGCGGGGCTGGGTTTGCCCTGCTGGCCCCGGCCTCTTTGCCCATGGTCGGGGCTTCGGGGGCTGTGTTCGGGCTGGTGGGCGCGCTGCTGTGTCACGATACCATCCGATACGCCCGCGCGGGCCTGCCGCGCGCCCCGGTTCTGATCAGGATCGCCGGGCTTGTGGGGCTTAACCTGCTGTTTTGGTTTGCAGAAGACGGGTTGCTGGCCTGGCAGGCCCATCTGGGGGGTTTCATCACCGGCTGGATAGTGATGTGGCTGATCACGCAGTTCGATTCTTAACAAACCGCCCTGCCATTGTTCGCGAATCCAAGACAATCCATAATATGTGGCAAAATTATGTTTGAATTCAGGCTAATCTGTCCCAGAAAAGCCATTTTTTACCAAACGATATTTTGCATATTTTCCCGGAATAGGTTAATAGAGTTAATAGTGAACCTGCTTGTCTGGTGGGGATCGCGGTGAAGTGTTCAAGAGATAGGTAGGATTCTGATGTTTAGAACGTTGAAGATAGTGGCAGCAGCACTCGCCACAGCCGTCGTAATGAGTGGATCAGCAAGCGCCCTGACATCCGTATCAGCCAACGGCTCATATGACATTACATCTGACAATCTGTTTATCGGGACGGTTAACTCTTTTGGCGGCAGCGGCAGCCATTCGGTCAACTTCACATCGCCGGTTAACCCGCTTAACGCTCAGGCAAATGCCTCAGTGACGGTCAATGTTCTGGGCACCTTCACGGGCCTGACCATCAGCTGGATCGATGTGGCAACCAACTCGGTTCTGAATTCAACCTCGATTCTGGCGGGTATCACAACGCTCAAGACCCTGTTCAACAACAACGCGCAAGGTCAGAACCTGGTGTTCAACTGGCAAAACTCGACACCGACAAAGAACGGTGGGCCTGTAACATTCGACTTTGATGTATCGGCTGTGCCACTGCCAGCGGGTGGCCTTTTGCTTCTGACCGCTCTTGGTGGTCTGGGCCTTGCACGCCGCCGTCGCAAGACGGCTGTGGCTGCCTGATACCGGCACCACGTTTAAAAACCTAGCTTATGTTTTCAGGGGCCGTTCGCGGCCCCTTTTGCTTGGCCAGATTTGCCGAACTGATCCTTAAAGCACTTTCGGAAAAAACCTGGACCCACCCAACGCTGACCAAACACCGCGTTACGTGCTGTCGCTTCAGATCGGGCCACCAAAGGCCTGCTGCAACATCCAGATCATGCGCTGACATCTCAGCCGGATCAGGGTCGCAATCGCACGCGCACTCTCGCCCGGTGAGGCCAGCTTGTCACTGGCCAGAACCTTGGGAATATGCACCACCGCACTGGCCGGCATCATCAATGCCCGGATGGCCCACCGCAAACGTGGCACCAGACCGGCACCGTTCAACTGATAGGCTTCACGCGTTGTCCGGCACCACTTGGCCTTAAGGGCCGGCCAGTCCTGCCGCGATGGATGGCTGACCTGCAACCGGTCCTCATAGATCAGGCTATAGCCATGCGCGACCGCGCGCATGGTCCATTCGCGGTCTTCCGACACGCCATTGATAAACCCCCCGATCGCATCGAAAATATCGCGCCGGGTCAGCAGATTGCCCGAACCGGAAAACCCCTGAACCTCGATATACTTGCGGAAGTTGAAGGCAAATACCGCCTCGAACGCCTCGGACCCGCTACGCGGTGCCGGGGTTTCGTCAAACACATCAACCCGCCCACCAATCAAATCGGCCCGCCCGGAAATTTCGCGCCCGACAGTCAGCCAATCATGGGCCGGGATGCAATCGGCATCTATGAAAAACAGCCGCTGGGCTGTGGTTTCGGCCACGCCCCGGTTGCGCGCCACGGCGGCCCCTTTTTCACTTTCGACGATGAACCGCACCTTTGGATATGCCGCACGCACCCCATCAAGCGAGACCGGAGAGTTGTTATCGACAACAACGATCTCGGTCTGCGCGATATCGTTTTGCATCAACGCCTGAAGGCACCGCTCCAGCCGGGGGATGTCGTTGTAATGCGGGATGATGACAGCATCAACCGGGGCCGTCGGCTTAATAGGTGCCGTACTCATGGCCAAAAGCCTCGCTGATATAACGACATTTGTTCAGCACGATCCCCATCACATTGGTAAGATCCGCCAATTGCCGCTCGGCCAAGTCGATATGGTCGATGTTGGTCTTTTCTGCCGCCGCCAAAAGCAGCGCACAATCGACGTTCTTGAGAAACCCGTGGCTGTCATCACTGGCCATCAAAGGTGGGGTATCAAACAGAACGACATCGGGCTTATACACCTCTTCGATCTGGTCAAGCAGTGCCAGTGTCAGAGGGCTTTGCAGAATTTCCGACGGGTTGCGCGTGGGCGCAAAATTCAATCCGAAAATCACATTCTCGCCATGGCGGCGGGCATGCTCATGGAAGGGCACCTTGCCCTGGATGACATCTGACATGCTATGTGTGCCGGTCTGGTTCAGAATCTCGGCCAGCCCCATACGTCGCAGATCAAAATCAAGCACCACAATGCGCAGTTCTGTCTGCCGGCTCAGGCTGAATGCCAGATTGGCAATCGCCGTGCTTTTGCCGCAACCGCTATAGGGCGAAGTCAGCGCAACGCGGCACCATCCGTTGGCCCGGATCTGCTGCAACATCTTGGTGCGCAGCATATCATAGGGGGCTGCATCGGGTCCGCCGTCATAAGACATCAACCGGTTGCGCACCCGGATTTTTTTGCTGATCTCGATTTCTGGCAGCATCGTCCAGGCATCGTCAATCTGCTCAGGCTCAAACCGCTGTTCTTCGCTCAGGTGCAATGGCTCAGGTTTGCGGTTTGCGCGCTCAGAGCGGGCCTTTTGAATGGCTTGCTGAAGACGGTCCATTACACGCCCACCAACAAAATACACAAGGCCACAACATTCGGTTCCAAAACAACATTCCTCATTAATAGATCCGCAACTTGTCCATCACCCTTTCGGCGATCAGATCAAGTGGCTGATAAAATGTATGCACCGCCCAGACCCCAACGGGTATTCCGATCAGGATGATCAGAACCACCGTCGTCCAGCCGGCCCGTTTGGCCATCGCTTCGCCGCGCGATTGCACGTAAGGGATCGTCGCAATCGGCCAAACCTCAAGCTTTCTGATCAGATCTTCCGGACGCCGCGCGGTTTTATTCAAAAGCTCCATCAGCAGAACAAGACCCGCCCCCAATGCGATGCCAAAGAGCGCCCCGCCACCGGCAATCATGAGGCGATCTGGTTTGGCAGGCGCGCTTGGGACTGTAGGATACTCAATCACCGAGATGCGCTGACCTTGTGAGGATTCCTCAATACGCTCGCCGGTCGAGGCCTGCGCCAGACGGCCTACGGCAGCGTTATACTGCATCTGAATATTATCATGATCCCGCTGCAACTCAGCCAGAATGATCCCGTTGGCGGGAGTCTGTTCGATCGTGGCTGTCAGCTTGGCAAGCCGCTTTGCGATCACGATCTTCTGGTCTGTCAGCGATTCAATCTGACTGTCGATCTGAGCAAGTTGTAGATTGAGGCTCGAATTACCTGTCTGGGCAGCAGTTTGGCCTGTAGCACTTGTAACCTGCTCAGCCGCGACCACTTCTTGAAGCTGCTCAATTCTTGCCCGCAGCAAGGTGATGCGTGGGTTGCTTTCAGAATAGACCGCCCGGTCATTGCTGAGTTGGCGCTGAAGCTGATCCAGCTGTTGCTGAGACGGGGTCTGATTCTGCTGCGCCACACCGACAACCTGCCCGGTTGAATTATAGATCGCCATCAGCTTCTCGCGCTGGCTCTGGAGCGAAAATATCTGCTGGTCCATCTGTTCAAGATTGGTCTGCAACGCGCCCTGCTGCGCCTGCCGAAACTGGAGACTCTCCGGCAACGCGCCAGCATTTTTTTTCTTAAATTCCAGAATGCCACCGCTGCGCTGGTCCAGCTCGTTGCTCAACCGCTCCACTTCCTGTTCGAAAAATTCAAGCGTCCCCGAGGCACGTTCCTTGCGGTAACTCACATCCAGCTTCTGGATCTCGGTCAGATATTCGTTCAGCACTCCGCCTGCCGATGCCCCAGTGGGTGCCTCAAATGAGATTGTCATCAAAGTGGCCTGACCACGGCCACCACTGATACGAATCCACGTTTGGGCGCGCAGGGCCTCCACAATCCGGTCAGGACTGGCCTCGGCCTGGTCCTTCATCACCTCGTATTTTCTGGAGATATCCAACAGCACCGGCCGCGTCAGCAGGCGTTGCTCGACAATTTGAAGCTGCTCCTGCGCGGGGGTGGTGACCGTGCTTGTGGCCATCGCGGTCGGAATTTGCGGCTCTTCAACAATCAGCCGCATCTGCGACACATAGGTGGGCGGCAATGTCATCGCGACAATGATCGACACGGCCGACACAACTGTCGCCACGATCAGAAAATACGGCAACCGCCTGATAAAAACAGAGCTATAATAACGAATTGGGCCCATCTTAGATTGTCAGCTCCTTTTCCAGAGAATTGCCGCCAAAAAACACACCGTCTTCAATGACCAGATCAACAATGTGTTCGTCCACCTTATGGGTCTCATTTGTCCAAGCGTAAAGCAGTGCAAAGTCGCAGAACTGATTGACCAGACGCGGCACACCGCGGGTTTGCTCGTACACCCGCTTGCACGCCGCTTTATCGAATTCCTGGCCGGTACCACCCGCCGTTTTCAGCCGGTGTCTGATATAGTTTTCCACCGTTTCCGCATCCATCCGTGCCAGATGAAAACTGGCCGCGACCCTCTGGGTCAGCTGCCGCATCTTGGGATCCAGGATCAGATCGCGCAATTCGGGCTGGCCCACCAGAATAAGCTGGATCAGTTCATCTGTATTGGAATTGATATTGGTCAGCATCCTGACTTCTTCAAGACCTTCAACCGTCAGGTTCTGGGCCTCGTCAAAGATCAAAACCACCCGGCGCCCCTTGGCATATTCAGCCACCAGAAAATCCTGCAATGTCTGGAACATCTTCACATAGCCTGCACCGTCTTCGACCGGCACGCCCAAAGCGTTCAGCACCCATTGCAGCAACTCGCCGCGCCCCCCCTGAGCATTTGAAATCAGACCAACGGTGATCGTGGATTCCAGCTCACTCAGAAGATGTTGGATCAAGGTGGTTTTCCCTGCCCCGATTTCTCCGCTCAGAACCGTGATCGGCGCACAGGTCATGATGCCAAACTGCAAGACGGAATAGCCGCGCTTGTGCAGCGGTGACCAATACATGAACCCCGGATCTGGAAGAAGCGTAAACGGTCGCCGATTGAAGCCAAAAAACTCCAGATAAAACCCATCACTAGAGGTCATGCCAGCGTAAGAACCTTCCATCGTCTCAAATCCATTTTTGGGCTGCTGGGGGCTGACGTGAAATGAAGCCAAAATTTCCAGCGAATCCTTTAATATTCCATATCATAGCGCAACCTGAAGGTAACACAGCAAACCAATCGCCCATAAGGTCAAGCGGGGGGTATTATTAGGGGCTAGGGCAGGAATATTGATCACTCCAGGGCACCAATCGCAACAATTCTCAAAGATTGTTTCTCATAACTCCGTCCAATGATCCGAAGACCTGACACCCTGAACCGGTGCATGCTCCCAAACGCAAGTCTCCTAAAGCCGGTTGTGGGTTTTCGATTGTAAAGCAGGCCTATCCGCTACATTGTCTTTATTGAGGGTAAAATTATGTCCCAATTGCGGCGCTTCAAATTACAACTATAGGTATAATTTATTTTATTTAAAATGATTTAAAAGAATTCCAGCGTCCTCATGCCCCGATTAGTATTTTGCGAATCGCTGGGTATTCGTTAATATTCATTCACTTACCGAGCACAATATTGTGTTTGGAAAATATATTGCTCTAAGTCGTTAAATTTATTTTTGTGCTTTGTATCTAGGGGGTTAACTGTGACAATCCATTCAAAGGAGGTTGTCAACGCCAGGGTTGGCTTCTCAGCCAAACCAAAAATGACATCCTCCTCACATTATCCAAGACTTTACAGGGACTTTGGCAAGCGCGTCTTCGACATTTTGCTGGTGGTCTTATCTGCGCCCATCGTGCTGACGTTTACAGTCCTTTTTGCACTTTTTCTGGCATGTCAGGGCGTGAAGCCCTTTTATCTTCAGCCACGGGTTGGCCGGAACGGTAAGGTTTTCAATCTTATCAAACTGCGCACCATGGTGCATGATGCCGACAGCGTTCTGGAACTGCATCTGTCGGACAACCCCGACGCCCGCGACGAGTGGGAGCGCAATCAAAAGCTGCGGCTTGATCCGCGCATCATCAAGGGTGGACTGCTTTTGCGCAAATCCTCAATGGATGAGCTGCCCCAGTTCTGGAATGTTCTGGTGGGCGACATGTCCCTTGTCGGGCCACGTCCAATGATGGTCTGCCAGCAAAAGCTTTACCCCAGCGACACCCATTATTACAGCATGCGTCCGGGCCTTTCCGGCACCTGGCAGGTCTCCAAGCGCAACAACTCCTCATTCGTGGACCGGGCCCTGCATGACAATGCGTACTGGAAAGACATGTCGTTCTCGACTGACCTGTCCATTCTGGCGCGCACCGTCTCTGTTGTGCTGCGCGGAACCGGCTGTTGACGCACCCCGTTCTACACCTATAAATCACCTGAAACGTCGCTGCATTTAATATTGCGGAAAGATAGCAATGACCCAGATTAGCTTTCTCCGCGCTGCGCGCTTTGTGATCACTCTATGTGTTGCGATGACGCTTCTAAGCGCCTGCGACTCCGCCGAAGAACGGGCAGAGGCGCATTTCCAATCCGGGCTGGCCTTGCTGGCAGAGGGCGATGTTGATCGTGCCCTGATTGAGCTTCGCAATGTCTTCAAACTGAACGGCCAGCACAAAGAGGCCCGGCTGACCTATGCCAGGATTGAACGGGAACGGGGTAATATTTCCGGCTCTTACGGCCAATATCTGCGGCTGATTGAACAGGACCCGGACAATCTGGAAGGCCGTCGCGCCCTGGCCGAAATGGCGATAGAGACCGGCAATTGGGAAGAGGTTGGGCGCCACGGCGCTGCGGCGGCCGCACTGAGCCCGGATGACCTTGGCATTCAATCCATCAACAACACATTTGCCTATTCTCAGGCCACTCAGAACGGCGACGCCGATGGCATAGACTACACCGTACATCTTGCCCGCACGCTGGTTGAAGCCGATCCCAGCCTGATGACCGCGCGGCGCGTCGTGATCGACAATCTTGTGCGCAATCAGGACTGGTATGATGTGCTTGCTGAAACTGGCACCGCCCTGACCCTCGACCCGGATATGGGCAGTCTCTATACGATCCGGCTGTCTGCCTTGCAGGCATTGGAAAAATCTGCCGAGATCGCAGAATTGCTCAAGCGGATGGCCAATCAGTTCCCCAAGGACGAGGGCATCAAGCAGATGCTCATTCAGCACTATATCGACCACCAGAATCTGGATGTTGCCGAACAGTTCCTGCGCGCGGATATGGACCCGATGTCTGACGATCATCTCGCAGTTCAGCGGCTAATTGCCTTTTTGGATCAATTCCGCGAGCCTCAGGCCGCCATCGCCGAAATGAACCGCATTATTGCGCTGGACGGACCCAATAAAGCCCGGTTCAAGGCGATGCGCGCAGTTCTGAAATTCAGGACCGGAGACACACAAACCGCAATTACCGAAATGGAAGCCCTGCTTGATAGCGCGGATCGCAGCAACCAGACCCGTGAGATCGAAGTGGAATTTGCCCGACTGCTGTTCCAGGCCAAAAATCCGGTGGACGCGCGCGAATTGATTGAAAAGGTGCTCGCCGAGGATCCAACCCAGGTTGAAGCCCTGAAATTCAAAGCCGCCTGGCTGATCGAAGAGGATGAAACCGGTGAGGCCATCGTGCAGTTGCGCGAAGCCCTTGGCCAGTCCCCGCGTGATGCCCAGTTGATGACACTGATGGCCCGCGCCCACGAGCGCAACGGCGACCGGGCGCTGATGGGTAAGATGCTGGCGCTGGCGGTTGAATCCTCGCTGAACGCACCACAGGAATCGCTGCGCTATGCCCAGTATCTGGCAGCCGAGAATGATCTCACCATTGCCGAAAGCGTGCTGCTCAACGCCCTGCGCCGGTCACCCACGCATTCAGAACTGCTCGCCGTTCTGGGTCATCTCTATCTTGAGATGGAAGACTGGAGCCGGCTGGAAACCGTGGTGCGCATCATGGACGATCTTGGCGACATCCGCACCAAGGGCATGTCCGCACAGCTGAAGGTGACAATGCTTGCCGCGCAGCAACGAACCGGGGATCTTACGGCATTTCTCAGCGATCTGACGAATGATCCCGACTTTGGGCTGTCCGCTGAAATTGCCCTGATCCGGTCGAAGCAGGCGCAGGGCGACACCACCGGCGCGTTTGCGCGGCTGGACCAGCTGTTAAAAGACAACCCCGGCTCGCTGCCGCTGCGGTTCATGAAGGCCTATGGGCTTGTTAGCGACGGCAAGTTCGACGCGGCAGAGGTGGTTTATCGCGCAATTGTCAAAGACCATCCCAACACCGTCGGTGTGTGGATCGCGTTGCACGCGTTGCAAATGGTCCGCGGGGACCTGCCAAAGGCGCAAGCCGTATTGGACGACGCATTGGCCGCCCTGCCTGACGATCCAAACCTGCTGATGCAACAGGCGGCGGCCCATGAACGCAGCAGACAGATGGATAAGGCGATCGAAGTCTATGAGAAACTCTACGCGCTCAACAGCCGATCTCAGGTTGTCGCCAACAACCTTTCAAGCCTGCTGACAACCCATCGCACCGATGACGAAAGCCTGCAGCGCGCCTTTACCCTGGCCCGCCGTCTGCGCGGCACAAGGGTTCCGGCGTTTCAGGATACCTATGGCTGGATCGCCTATCGGATGGGCAATTACGAAGAGGCCCTGCATTATCTTGAACCTGCGGCAGTAGAACTGCCCAATGAACCGCTGGTCCTTTACCATCTGGCCCAAACCTATGCGGCGCTTGATCGCGAAGACGATGCCCTGCGCACCTATCAGGCGGCATTCGCAGTGATGGAAGATCTGGAAACCCCGCCAAGCTTCACCCCCACGCTGGAAGCCGAGATTGCACGGCTCACAGCGGAGCTTGCCGCGGGACAGTGACAAATTAAGGGGTTTAGGCGAAATTTCCGCTGCAATTATGCCGCATTTTACGGCAATCTGAGACTCAGTAGATTGTTTCGCAAAACGGAAGAAGGCATAAGAAATGAAAACGAAAGAGTTGAAAAATGCATAGCGTCATAAAATCATTTATCGTTCTTGTTGTCGCGCTCGTCGCAGCGACCGGTGCTTTTGCGCAGAGTGCTTATAAGATCAAGCCGGGCGATGCCCTTCAGGTCGAGGTCCTCGAAGACCCCAGTCTCAACCGGACCACGCTGGTTTTGCCCGATGGGTCCATCACCTTTCCTCTTGTCGGATCAATCCCGGCAAGCGGGCGTTCAATTGATGCCGTAAAATCGTCTCTGGTGTCTGCTCTGGCCTCAAACTTCAACAAGCAACCAACCGTGTTCATCTCAATCGCAGCCCTCGCACCCCCGCCCGTTGCAATGGCCGACGGACCAGTGGCTCCCCCAACGATCGATATTTTCGTGATGGGTGAGGTTGGCAACCCAGGCAAGCTTTTGGCGACACCGGGTGTAACAATCCTTCAGGCGTTGGCCGAAGCAGGCGGATTAACCGCATTCGCAGCTCAGAAGCGCATCCAATTGCGCCGGGCAGATCCTAATACAGGCGTGATGACGAAATATCTCTACAATTATAAAGGGACGAGCAATAGCATCAAAGGCAGCACTGTTCTTATCCCTGGAGATGTTATCGTGGTACCAGAGCGCCGCTTGTTCGAATAGAGAATAACAGATGGACAAAACCAGAAACAGGCTGTCCTTCATACTGGTGGGCGGGGCGGCCTGTATCACGGCATTCGCACCCGCGATCGGACAACAGACCCCCGCTGCGCGTGGTGCGACCGGGACAGGCAGTGGTCTGAGCGTTACGCTCGACTACCTCACAACACTCAGATATGACGATAACCTTGCCCTGAGAAATTCCTCCATTGGGTCAACATCACGCTGGGAAAACCAGCTTGGCCTCGGGGTGGTGAGCCAGACTCCTGATTCCCTGCTGACCTTCAATCTGTCCGGGCTGCACCGGTCCTCGGACCGTCCGGTTATTGGGACTGCCTCAGAATTCAACGGCCCGACCGTGCGCCTGACATATGCCCGCAACAGCGCCAACAGCCAGATCGCCGGGCAGGCCGAATACCGCGAAACCGATCTGGCCTTCAATCAGACCCTGACCGACATCAATCAGGACGGCGTCATTGATGCCGCCGACATCATCATAGATAACGGTACCCGCATTACAACGCGCGCCGGTGTGACCTGGCAGGTCGGCATCAATGATCCTCTGGGTTTTGTTCTGAGCTACAACCGCAGCGAACGTGAATTTAGGGGCACCACCGACCCGAACCTCTTTGACAATCGCTCCGACAGATATTCACTGGCCACCCTGCTTCGGATCTCTCCTGTCCTGCAGGGGAATGTCACGCTCAGTCATGTTGATTTTTCTGCCAACGATGCCACTCTGACTGACCGGCAAACAACAACCTTGTCTACCGGGGTCACCTATAACGTCTCTCCGGTGACCACAATTGATGCCAGTATCGGTATGTCACGGGTGGATGAGACCCTCAGGGCCATCCCATCCAATACCGTTGATGACGGTTTTGTTGCGTCCCTTGCCTGGACAAAAACCTTGCCCAACGGCGCGGCGAATTTCCGTGTCGACCGGACCTTTGGTACCAATGGTGACCGCACAGATGTGCAGGCCGGCCGATCCTATGTGCTGCCAAGAGGTGCATTTGATTTCAGTTTTGGGGTCACCCAGGGGCCCTTTGGTAACACCACCCCGATCGGCAGCCTCAACTATACCCATACACTGCCTTCATCTCAGTTTACCGCCGCGCTCCAGCGCCGTGTCAGCACCAGCACCCAAAGCGTGGAAACCCAGCAGACACAGGCCAGCCTCGGGTATAATTATTTCATCAACTCAGTGTCCAGCGCGTCCTTGGGGATCAATTATCTAGAACAGGCCAACGACGGTACAGGCCCCGCTAACCGCCGTCAGCGGGCCAATCTCAACGCCTCCTATACCCATGCCCTCACCAAAGACTGGGATATGACTGTCGGCTATCAACACCGGTTTGCCAATGATCCCGCGCCAGGGTCCGCCAGCGGGAATTCCATCTTCGTTTCTCTCGGACGGCAGTTCGTTCTCAAGCCATAAGCAGGACAGGCCACACTGTTTATCCTACGTAAACAATGCCGCCTTAAAGCGCCCATTTTGCACGTTTTGGCCTATTACATTCAGGAACGTGACCGACCTGCCCTTAAGGCTTTGCCAGGAATAAGGCACGATGCGCGCTCATACTTTGTCTCGATTCGAAGGGCCTGACTATGCCGAATGGCAGCAACACCCTTGATCCAACCCGGCCCATCCTGCCCGCGCTGAACGCGCCGGGGCTGGCGTGGTTCACGCTTCTTCTGGCGGGATCAGTGCCGATTTTCTGGATTGGCTTCGTGTCTCTGGGGGTCGCCTGGAGCTCAGCTGAATACAGCCATGGGCCGCTTATTCCGCTGATATCGCTTTATCTGTTCCTGCGCGAACTCAGACGCGCGCCCCTGCCCCAGCCTGATATCCGTGATCGCTGGCCCGGTGTTGCGGTGATTGCACTGGCACTGATTGTTGCGGTCCTTGGCAATCTGGCGCGTATCCCGGATATCGTCACCTATGCGATGATCATCTGGGTCGGCGGCGTGGTGCTGACGGTGTTCGGCTGGAACCGGGGCCGGCATCACCAGTTGGCGGTGGTGCATCTGGTCTTCATGCTGCCGTTGCCGCAGTTCATCTACTGGAAGCTCACGATATTGCTGCAAGGGATCTCATCGGTCATCGGGGTCTGGTTTATCCAGCTTGCCGGGGTCCCGGTGTTCATCGAAGGCAATATCATTGATCTGGGCGTCTATAAACTTCAGGTGGCCGAGGCCTGTTCCGGCCTCAGATACCTGTTTCCGATCCTGTCATTCTCGTATCTCTTTGCAATCCTCTATCGCGGCCCGATGTGGCACAAGGTGGTGCTGCTGGTCTCGGCCGCGCCTCTGACGGTGCTGATGAATTCCTTTCGGATCGGCGTGATCGGCGTGCTGGTGAACAGCTACGGGATTGAGCAGGCCGAAGGGTTCCTGCATTTCTTTGAAGGCTGGATCATCTTTCTGCTCTGCATAACCGTTCTGTTTATGATGGCCATCGGACTGCAGCGGCTGACCCGCAACCCCCTGCCCCTGTCCGAGGCGATTGATCTGGATGTTGAGGGTTTCAAACCCATCGCGGGCCGCATCCTTGGCATTCGTCCGTCCCCGGCGTTGGCCGCGGCGGCGCTTCTGACACTGGCGGTCTCGCTTGCCTGGGCGCTGAAACCCGCGACCGACAACCGCCCGATTGATCGCGATCCATTCGCAATTTTCCCGCACCAGATCGGTGACTGGTCCGGCACCACCAGCCGCCTTGACCCGCGGGTCGAACGGACGCTGGGGGCCAGTGATTATCTGAACGCCAGCTATATCCACACCGGAACAGGCGATTTCGCGAATATTTTCGTGGCCTTCTACAACAAACAAACCGACGGCAACGGCATCCATTCCCCCGAGATTTGCCTGCCAGTCGGTGGCTGGGAAATCTTCAGTATTGAACCCTATACGCTCACCCCCGGCGAGACGCCCTACGGCACCTTCACCGTCAACCGGGCTGTCATTCAAAAAGATATGTCACGGCAGCTTGTCTATTACTGGTTCGAACAGCGCGGCAAGCGCATCGTCAATGATTTTCAGGCCAAGATCAGCGTGATCAAGGACGGCTTTACCATGGGGCGCACCGACGGGGCACTGGTGCGCTTTGTCACCCCCATTTTCCCCGGTGAAACCGACGCCGATGCCGATGCGCGGCTGCAAAAGTTCATGGATCAAAGCCTCGACCGGCTGCCGCGCTTTGTGCCCGAATGATGTGAGCCGCCAGATATGAATGAAATCCTTGAATATATGGCTGCGGCACAAGGTCAGCGACCTGGCCCGTCAGAAAGTCCGCTAGACGGGGCGCAGCTTATGGTCTGTCCAAACGCGGACGGGCACCGGTCTTACCCTTTCCAGATCTGCTGATAGGCCGCGATCAGGGCGGGCACCTGATGCGGCCAGGCCATCTCGGCTTCGACACGGGCACGGCCATAGCGGCCCATTTCAGCGCGCCGCGCATCATCCTCCAAAAGCTCAACAAGCTTGTCCGCCATATCCACCGGATCATTGGCACGGGCATAAAGCGATGCGTCCTGCGCCGAATGGCGGCCTTCGGTCACATCGAACTGCACGATCGGCTTTTCGAACGCCATATATTCAAGGATCTTATTCATGGTGGATTTATCGTTCATCTCGTTCACCCGGTCCGGGTTCACACAAACATCTGCCGTCGACAGAACCTCAAAAAGCGCGGTGTCAGGGGCCCGGCCCGTGAAGGTCACGAAATCTGACAGCCCCAATGCATCCGACTGTTGCTGCAGCTTCTCAAGGCTCGGTCCTCCCCCCACAAGACAGAACTGGATATCGTCGCGGCCCTGCTTTTTGACCAGATGCGCGACCGTTTCCAAAAGCAGATCAATCCCCTCCTGATCACCCATGACGCCAACATAGCCGACCATATATTTGCGCCCGTTGCGCCAGACCGGATTTTCAGGCTGACGTTCCAGCCGCGACAGATCTGGGCCAGAGCGGACGATAAAGACATCCTCGGGGGCCATACCACCACGTTCGATCGCAATTTTCCGGTAGCTTTCATTGGTCGCAATCGACACCCGCGCCGCCGCAAAGGTCAGCCGCTCAAACACGCACATCAGCTTCCAGAAAAATCCGCGCTTGCCAAATTTGGCCTCGTAAAGCTCGGGATTGATGTCGTGGTGGTCAAACAGATACCGCACGCCCAGCAGTTTGAAGGGCAGCGCCACTAGAAAGATCAGATCGGGCGGGTTGCAGCCGTGGATGACGTGAAAGCCGCGGGTAAATTTGATCCGCAGCGCCAGCCATGTTTCCCAGAACAGCGCGGCACCGTATTCCAGCAGATACCCCAGCGCCCCGCTGGCATCGAGCGGCAGCGGATGGCGGTAGACCTGAATGCCGTCTTCTTCCCACTGGCGTTCCTCATGGCCTTTGCCGGTGGGGCAGATCACGGACACCCGCGCCCCCGCCGCCGCCAGCGTGCGGGCCTCCATCCAGACGCGCCGGTCAAACGGCACCGGAAGATTTTCAACGACGATCAACACCTTAAGCCCTTTGAGGGGCAGTGTCTGGCGTAATTCTTCCAAGGTAATTGGCAAGACGGCTGAGGCCTGAACCGGGGGTGTGCTAGTCATATTCATAGGTACGCATTATTTCTGCTGTGCCCAGATCAAGCCCCTCTATGATCCGGTTCGACGCGACAACCAGATCCCAGGGGCCGGCCTCAGCCGTTGCTTTATCAACCAGCAGGGTACCGACAGTGGGCAGATGGGTGAACGCATAGCCAAGGTTCTGGCCGCGCAAATCCGCAGGCTCAATCTCGGGGTCATAGACCGACAACTGATAGCCGCCCTGCAAAAGCCGCCGCGCGATATCGACATTGGGGCTTTCGCGCAGATCATCGGTTTCGGCCTTGAACGCCAACCCCACCATCAGCACCCGACCGTCCGCGGGCAGCCTGGCCATGATGTCCTGGGCCTGGCTGGTCTTATGCGCCTCATTGGTGCGCAACAGGCTGTCGATCAGATGGGTATGGGCGCCGATCTCGCTCGAGATATGCTGAAGCGCGCGCACGTCCTTGGGCAGGCACGAGCCACCAAATGCCCCGCCGGGGCGGGTATAATAGGGCGAGATATTGAGCTTGGTATCCGACACGAAGATCTCATGCACCTTTTTGGCCGACACGTCCATTTTATGACAGACCCGGCCGATTTCATTGGCAAAGGCCACCTTCACCGCATGCCAGGTATTGTCGACAAACTTGGTGATCTCGGCCTCTTCATAGGCGGTGTAGAACACCGGCGCATCCAGACCTTCATGCATCAGATCCATCACCTGTGACAGTTTGCCATCCCTGGTACCGACAACGATCTTGGGCGGGGCGAAAAAGTCCTGCACCGCCGTGGCCTCGCGCAGGAATTCAGGGTTATAGACGACCTCGACGGCCGCCTCGAACCTGTCCCCCAGGGCGCTGCGGAAAATCGGCGCAACCAGTTGATTGACGGTGCCGGGCCGGAACGTCGACCGATAGGCCACCGTCAACGGGCGCGCCCGGTCAGGGGACACGGCTTCAGCAATCTGGCGCGTCACCTCGGCCACATAGCTCATGTTGTGCGACCCATCGGTCGAGCTGGGCGTGCCAACGCACACAATCGCCAGATCAACGTCCGAGAGATCGGAAATCTCGGACACCGCCCGGATCAGGCCCTTGCCAAGCGCCTCGGTCAACAGCTCGCCAACCTGCGGTTCCTTGATCGGAGGGTGGCCGGCATTGATCTCGGACACCTTGTCGGCGTTGACATCAATGCCGATCACCTCATGCCCATCATGGGCCAGACAGCACGCCGCTGTGAACCCTACATACCCCAACCCAAAAATCGCTATTTTCATTCCGTCACACTACTTTTTAATTCAACGCTCAACACGCCATTGTTGCCGCAGCGCATACAACCACCTGAATAAGCACCATCTTTGCACATTTAGAGACCAATTTGTGACACTGGCCTGCATTATCCATTAGATTTTGGGGCAATATTCTGACACTGAGCTAAAATCATGCAACCTTCGCAGAAAAAGGTAAGATGCGCTTCTGTTTGGATTATCAGTGGTTTCGTCGGATTGCCAGAATGTCGGTCAGATGCCTATTAGAATATCCGTTGGGCAAACAGAAAATGAAATAGTAAAATTTTATATGGTTCTTTGTTTTTAATGAGAGAAAATACTTGAAGAAGCCTAGCAAACTCACTCCGAGCCCGAGCTTGCTTAGCCGTAGTTCGTCCCTAGTTTTGGGAGCGGCTACAATGCTTGTGTCTGGCATATTCCGGCAGGGCCTCGGGTTCTTTACACTCGCGGTGACAGCCAGACTTCTCAAGCCCGAAGATTTTGGCATCATCGCCTATTTCATGATTGCCGCAGCCCTTTTGGAAATGATGCAGCGCCAGATCGCGATGGTCCTGATCAGGCTTGACGATGTCACTCATGAACACCTCTACACCGTGTTCACGCTTCAGATTTGCTTCGGGCTGATCGCGGCCGGGCTGTTCTGGGTGGCGGATCCCTTTATTTTGGCTGTCTTTGGTATTCCGGAATTGGTAGATATTCTTCCGGCCATTTCAGCCCTATCGATCCTGATCGCGCTTCGCAGCCCCAAGTTTTTGCTCTATGAACGCCAATTACGGTTCTCGCTGGCGGCGGCCGAAGAAACATTGAGCCGCTTTGCCTATTGCGGCGCGGCCATAACGCTGGCCTGGCTTTGGCAGGATTTCTGGGCCGTCATCTTCGCCGTTTTGATAGGGCTGGTGGCCCGCAGCATATTCACCTTCGCCGCTGCACCAATGTTTCCCAAACCATCCCTGTCGCAATGGCGGGAAAGTTTGTCATTTTCCTCGTGGTCAATGGGCGCGCAACTTTCCCAGTTTTTTGCCAATAACATGCCACTGCTGATCATCGGCAACGCGCTGGGGCTTGCAGATGCCGGTATCTACCGGGTTGGTAATCGCATCACCAACGCCGTGACAACGCAGTTTTTCGCACCGCTCCAGCGAGTCCTCTATCCCGGCCTCGCGGATGTCTCGCGCTCCTCCGGAAGCGAAAAAGAGGCCTTCATCCGTATCAATATGATTTTGTTGGCCATCGTTCTGCCTATCAGTGTCGGAAGCGCTCTGATCGCCGTAGACATGATCTGGTTCGGGCTGGGGTATAAATGGATCGCTGCGGCACAGGTTGTCTGGGTGTTGGCCCCGCTCAAGGCCATGGAGACCTTACAGGCAAATGTACGGGCTGCCAGCTATGTTGCAGGATCAACAAAATCCCTGTTCTTTCGGAATACCCTGCTTTTGATTCTAGTCGTCCTGTATATGAGGATCGGCACACAATTTGATTTCCGTGGCGCACTTTTTGCTGCCGGACTGTCAAGCTTCACCGCCCTCATAATCACTCTTGTTATGGCCAAGCGCTTTGGGAATGGGGGACTTTTCGAACCACTCACTGTTGCATGGCGCAGCTTCGTGGCCTGCGCGGTGATGGTGATCGCCGTGATCGCCACCGATCTGGCGATCCGGTCTGGAGCGGATGGGCCCCGCATTCTTGTCATCGTTCTAGCCAAGGTCGGGGTCGGTGCCGCCGTCTATACGACCGTACATATCGCTTTGTGGAGTATGACCGGCCGGCCCAAGGGGTTGGAAACGCTGGTGTTCTCTCTGCCGTCTCGCCTACGCGGCCGGTTCGGGCGCTCGCGCGTCTAACCAAAGCAGTATAGCCTTTCGCGTCAGGCCGACGACAGGACCTGGCGCAACTGACCGACGATGTGATGCAGATGCGCGGTACCAAGGAACTGGTGCAGCGGCAGTGACAGCACACCATCCTTCAGCGCTATGGCCCCGGTCTGCCCATGCCAGTCCAGATTGCGGTTGAAGCCCGCCCACCACGGGGTCACGCTGATGCCGCGCGCCTGAAGTGCGCGCGCCACGCGGTCGCGGCCGGCCACCATGACCGGCATGTTCAGCGGGCAGGTCTCAGGCGTAAGGTCGGGCATCAGCAGCCGCACATCGGCCATGCCGTCCAGAAGATCGCGATACTCCTGCCAGTTAGCGCGGCGGGCCGCAATCGCCCCCTGGACCGAAAAGGCCTGCAATGGCCGCGCGGCGAAGGCGCTGATCCGCGTGCCCCGAAGCGCCGGGTCGAAATAATAGTGCCCCGGCATATCCTCCAGTTGGTCCGTATCGGCGGGATCCGGCGCATCCGCAGGCTGGGGCCGTCGCAGGGCGCGCATTATCCCCTGCGCCCGCGCCGGCCCCAGCACATTTGCCAGACCCGCGCGGACAAGCGTCTTGGCGACGGTCTTGCGCGGGGCCGGCTGGCTGAACGGAGTATACGCCGCCAAATCTGGCGCATTGACCACAAGCGCCCCGCCTTGCAAAACCGGCACAAATTTGTAGAAACAGAAGACCGCGACATCGCCGGTCCGGCCCTCTGCCGGATTCGCACCGCTCAGCAGGCTCAGCGCGCAATCCTCGATCAGGCGCAGCCCGCGTCTGTCGCAGAGCACCCTGAGAGCGGCCAGTTCGGGCTGGATCATTCCGAAATAATGGGTGACGTAGATCGCGCGTGTGCGGCTGGTGATGAGCGGCTCGATCCCCGCCGGATCGGCGCGCAGATCCTTCTCCACCGGGTAAAGGCGCACCGCCAGACCGGCATTGATCAGCGGATCGACTTCGGATCCGCAATTATAGGCCGGGGCCAGAACTTCGTCGCCCGCTTGCAGCCCTAACAGATCACAGGCCGCGCGGATCGCGACGCGGGTGTTGAAGCTCCAGAACACGCGCCGATCCGCGAAGAGCGCGGGAAATCCGCCCTCGGGGTCGCGCTGGACCAGCCGCGCGGCCGTCATCGGCGGGTCACCGCAATAGGGCACGGGTATCTGCTCTTCCGTCATTGGAGCTTCTCCCCGTGGGTTGTCGTGCCATCGGACATCTCATCCAGACAGGCCCGGATGCGTGCGCGCGTGTCGTCCTCGGGCTGCCGGCGACAGACGATTTTCGGCACCGCCCCCACCCCGGGCTTGCGCGTCACCGCGATGGCATTACGCGTCCAAAACGTCTCAATCTCCTCCAGCACGGTGTCGGGCTGCGCGCAAAGCTGCTCGTAATCGACCTTCATGACCCGGTCGTCGCGGCCAGCCTTGTCGAGATGCGCGACGATGTCCATGTGGCTGAGCATGACCTGCGCACAGGATTGTGTCACCGGATCGGCACCAGCATAAACCTTCCAGCCGGGCGGCCGCAGTGACCACCATCCGGTTCCGTCCATCGACACCTTGTCCTCGCGTGCCTTGACCAGAGACCGTGCATTATCCGCCCAGTTCCTCTCGACATAGAGAAATACCGCGTTTGGGAAGGTTTCGATCAGAAACAGAAAATCTGTTTGCAGGATCATGTTCTTCACCACCATCGGCTGCCCCGCAATCCCGCAGATCGCGGCCATCTTGCGCCGTATCCGCGCGGGCGTCAGTCCCGGCTGGTCCAGATTATAGGGTGCGGCATAGGGCATCCAGTGGCTCCAGATGCGCCCGGCCTCGTTTGGTGCGGCATTGCCGCCGAGCTCGCCATAGACACTGTCGAACGACCCTCTGCGGCGGCGCATCGCGGTCCGGCAGAGCCATGTCGCGGCCACGGGAACCCGGAACAGACGCTTGGCCAGATTGGTGAAATATCCGCACTGGAACCGGGTCGTCACCAGCTCATAAAGCAGCGTCGTACCCGATCTTGGCGGGCCGATGATGAAACAGATGGCACTGTCATCGGGGCGCGCCCAGCGTTCCAGAATAAATTCCAGAGGTGCCAGCACACCTGAAACCAACAGGTTCAGATATCTGGCGCGTGCGCTGCTGTAGGAGACAAGCGGTTCGTGATCCATTCCTGTCTACTCCCTTATCGCCGCGCAGACCAAAGTCGTTTCGGGTTGAGCCGCCTTATCTGCGGAAACAGCCGCTTGACCGTGCTCCGGGCGCGTGCCGGCAACATGGCAATCCCATTGGCAAGCGGGTTCAGAACCAGCGTATGTTCGGCAATGCGCCGCACATGGGTTGGCTTGAACTCGCGTTTATATTCATACACGTTGAAATTAGGATGGCTCTTATCTTCCACCGGCAAGAACCCTTCGACATCAAAATGCGTACAGCCCTGACGCTTAGCCCAGAACAACCCCTCCAGCCACAGGGCTGGAGCCACCCGCAGGTTACCAATCGCCTGCGCTGCCCCCGGATCCGCCACATATCGGCGCGCATGAGCGGTCGTTCTACTGCGATAAAGCAGCAGTCCACCCAAAAAGACGTCTTCGTGATAGGCACCAAAAATTACGCCAATAGAGGGGTCACTATAAATATGTCTGAATCCAGATTCATATTCGGCACGTGACACCGGCGTCAGATTATGTCGAGCTATCACTAGGTTGTTCAGATGCTCAAAGAATGTTTCGGCGTCTGCCTGTGTCTCGATCCGGCGTATTTCAATATCGGACTTTTCGACCAGGCGCACCTTGCGCCGGGCACTGCGCGAAAAGGACGCCATCAACTCATCTTCGGTCAACGTCAGATTAATCATCCCGGTGTCGCGATGCGGCTCGGGGTCTGAGATCGCGAACCCCGCCGCTGACAGTTTGCCGGCCAGCCCGGTGGCATTATCGTCCAGCCAGTACGGGGTGATGCGCAGCGCATCCACCTTTGCAAAACCTACATGCCCCGCAAGCGCCTGCATAAACGCCACCATCGTGTCGTCATCATCACAAACCGGACCGCTTAATGCCGAAGCCACAGCAATGCGGCCGGGCATCAGTCGGCTAGGCTGCAGCGTGAATAACCCTATCGCGCAGATTTCACCGTCTCTCCGACCAGCGGCATACAACACGTCCTGACCGGTTGCGCGCTCGACCTCGGCAAAACGAGGGTCCTGCCGCGGGTGCTGATGCTGCGCTTGCGCTAGAAACGCACACCACTCTGAATCCTGGGTTTCCGTTAGGCTATCCAGGCACTCAATATCCATTTAATGTCACTTTCCATACGCCCAACAGAACTTTAACCTAATACCCGATCCGGACGCCACCGCTATGCGACCATGCAGCAATATGCCGAATAATATTTGCCGCCCCTATGGTTTCAAACCCAAAATCGTGATTCACTCCACCTTTAAACGTAAATTTTCCTTTGTATTCAGGACTTAAGCTGCCATGAATCCACAATGTGATCCTGTGCACGCAAAATGGGCCGTATCAATTGTCATCGTAAACTGGAATACGCGGAATATTTTGCGTGATTGTCTCGATTCCATCGCCAATCAAACCACTCTGCCGCATGAAGTTATCGTGGTGGACAATGCCTCAACCGACGGCTCTACCGAAATGGTACGGCAAGAATTCCCGGATGTGGAACTGATTGCAAACACCGAAAACCGGGGGTTTGCTGCCGCCAACAATCAGGGGCTTAAGATCGCCACCGGGGATAGGCTTTTGCTGCTCAACCCTGACACGATCATTCTTGATAACGCCATTGATGTGATGTGCGCCTGGCTTGATGCCCACCCGGATGTAGGCTGCGTCGGCTGCCAGGTGTTTGAGGACGCAGATACGATCCAGCGCACCAGCTTTGCTGATCCCGGGCCGCTGAACTTGGCGCTGATTGAATTTGGCCTATACCGGATGGCACCGCGCAACCGCCTGCTAGGCCGGCCCGAATATGGTGACTGGGACCGTAACAGCGAACGGGATGTGGATGTGGTGTCGGGCATGTTCATGCTGGTACCGCGGCCGGTGTTCGAAGTGGTCGGATTGCTGGACGAGGCGTTCTTTGTCTATTCCGAAGAGGCCGACTGGTGCCGCCGGATCCGCGATGCAGGCTGGCGCTGTGTGTTTGCACCCAAGGCCCGCATCCTGCATCTCGAAGGCGGATCAAAAAGCACCGCCCAGATCAAATCGCGCATGTATGTACAAAAGCAGAAGAGCAAAACGATCTACGTTCGCAAGCATTACGGTCTGACAGGTGAAATGGCTACGCGTGCGATCTTTGTCAGCAGCGCCCTGCTGCGCGGGCTGGTATTTGGTGTACTGGGATTGTGGCGCTCGACACCGGACCGCACAGCACGGCTGCGACTGGCCGGAGCCGTCATTCAATATCACCTGCTTGGGCGGGAGCCCACGACATGAAACATGCAAAGACAGACAGCTCACCACTCTCCCTGGAATGCCATGAGGCCCCTGCGCATCAGCTGACCACCTGTCAGGACTGGGATGCCCATATCACCGGAACCGGGGCCGAGATCTATTTCCTCATCGGCTGGCAAGAGGCCTGGTGGGCACATTACGGCCAAAGCTTTGCCGCCAGCCGCAGACCCATCAGTTTCATCTTGCGGGACGGAGCGCAGATCGTGGCCACACTCCCCATCTGTATTGAGACAATATGGGCTGGACCTGCTCCCATTAAAACCGCTCGTTTGGCTGGAATAGACCCTAATTTTGCGATCATAACCCTGCCCATTGCGCCGGGTTATGAGGCAGCTGTTCTGCAGCGGGTCTTTGATCACCTGACACACGACATGCGCTGCGCGGTGTTCAGTCTATCACCCGTCTCGGACCGCTCACCGCAACTGGACGCTATCCGATCCATGGCCCCACTCCGGGACCGTAATGACCGCGGTCATACGCTGATGGCCCTGCCCGATAGCCCCGATGGTTTCATGGCAGCCTTGTCCAAAAGCCGGCGCCGCGAGGTCCGCCGCGATATTAAACGCCTGACCGAAGACGAACCCTTGCGTAATATCAGCTCGGACGCCAACACGCTGGACGAGATGATGGACCGGTTCATTGATCTGCACACAAAGCAGTGGCAGGCGGCCGGAAAAGGCGGACATTTTTCTGACTGGCGCGTTGCCTCCGCGTTCTACCGCGTCCTGCTGCACCGACTGGCTCCGGACGGCCATGCCGCCATTGATGAGCAGTGGCTGGGCGATACCATCCTATCAAGCCAATTGCGCTATACTCTGGGCGACAAAGCCTATTGGTGGCTGAATGCCCGCTCCATCGACCCCAAATTCGAAAAAATTGGGCTCGGACGGGTCGGCCTTGTGGAACGCGTGAGCGCGCTGATCACTGCAGGCACCCAACTGGTCGAGGCCGGAGCCGGTGAATATGAATACAAGCTCAGCTATGGCGGTGAACTGGTGCCAGTGCATACCATCGTCTTTGCCAACCCTGCAAAGCGGCTGCGGGCACAGATGCTTTTGCTCTGGGCCGATGCGGTTCATCTCCTCTATTACCGCATCTGGTTTCTGAAACTCCGGCCTCGGCTGGGCACCCGCCCCCGGGCGCTCTGGACCCGCTGGATACGGACACGGCTATGAGTTCCGCGCCCCTGACCCTGCAAACTATAGCCCCCGAAGACTGGCCTGGGATCAGCGCCGGGTTTCGCGATCTAACCTATGAGCAAAGCCTGACCTACAGCCAGGCCGCAGCCAGCAGAATAGGTGCCGAAGCACAGTTCATCCTGTTGGTCGACCCCGATGGATGCCCAATTGCCGCCGCCTGCCTGCGCCTTAAACGGGTGCCAGGACTAGGACGCGGCATCGTCTGGATCGCCGCAGGCCCGCTGATGCAGCACCAGCTACAATCCGACCCGGGTCCAGAGACAATACGCACCGTTCTGGCGGCCCTGCGCAACTATGCACAAGGTGCCGGTCATATCCTTCGGATGCGCCTGCCGGTTGCCGCGCAGCACGACATCGCAGCCCTCGATCAGCTGGCCGCTGAAGAAGGTTTCCAGCTGACCGACCGCTCTCCAGCCTACCGGACCGTGCTTATCGATTGTGATCAGGATGAAGAAGTGCTGATGCGCGCCTTACATGGCAAATGGCGCAACCCTCTGCGTAACGCCCTGAAAGCGGGGATTGAGCTGGACCATGCCCCGATTGCGGAACGCGCCGACCGGTTCGATATGCTTTATCGCGAGGTGCAGGCAACCAAAGGCTTCAGCCCCGATATTCCACCAGAGTTCTATTATCCCCTTAAAGGCCCGGATTTCATCCATGAGGCTCTGATCGCCCGTAAGGGCGGGGCCGATATTGCCGGTATGACAATTGGACGCGCGGGGCGAAATGCCGTCTATCTGTTCGGTGCGACAACCGAGACCGGGCGACGGCTCAATGCCGGACATTACCTGATGTGGCAGGCCAGCCTGCGCTGCCGTGAACTGGGCATGAAATACTTTGATTTGGGTGGAATAGATCCAGATACAAACCCCAGCGTCACCCGATTTAAACAACGCACTGGCGGCACGGATATCTCCGCACCTGGCCCGTATGAATTCCGGCCCTCCGGCCTGACCTCAACCCTGATCGGGGCCGCAGAATTCCTGCATACCCGCTTAAAGGCAAGATGATGACATATGCGATTGGCCTTAATTTCCATGGGATCGGTAAGCCCAAACGCGTGCTGGAACCCGGCGAGGCTCCCTATTGGGTTTCTTTGGGGAAATTCGAATATATGCTTGATCAGGTTGCGGCAGCCCCGGATCCGTCCCGCTTTGTCATCACCTTTGATGACGGTAATCTTTCGGATCACGATATTGCCCTGCCAGCCCTGACCGCCCGGGGGCTGCAGGCGCATTTTTTCGTGCTTACCAGTCGGATTGGCCAGCATGGTGCACTGGATGCGGGACATATACGGGCATTACGGGATGCCGGTATGACAATCGGCAGCCACGGAATTGATCATGTGGCCTGGCCTACACTGAATGATACGGCACTTGAGCGAGAGCTGCGCGATTCCCGCGTGCGCCTTGAAGATATCTGCGGGCAACAGGTGACCGAAGCGGGCATTCCCTTTGGCCGCTACGACGCGCGCGTGCTGAAAGCCTTACGCGCAGCAAATTACGCGACAGCCTGGTCCAGCGACAGCGGCAAGTTTCGTACACACGCTTTTCTGCGGCCTCGGACATCCCTGCGTGGGGACATGTCCGAGAGCATGACAACCCTTATCCTCTCAGGCCAGATGTCACCCCTGCGCCGCCTTCGCCGCGCACTTGGCATGACCCAGCGCCGCTGGATGGTTACTGGTTGAATTATGTGATTTCTGTTGCCCCCGACGCACCTGATGATTTCTGCGAAAAGCGTGTGTAACGGATTGTTCTTTTGCCAGATGCGGTTTTTCCGCCTGTTTGCCCTACATCAGCCGCCTGATCCGTATCAACAAACCACATTCCACACCCCAAAAGGAACATGAGAAAACAATATGCAGCGTCCCACAAATGTACGGTAAAGGCCGCCATGCTCAAACTTGCAAACGCTATCAGATATCCGGTACGCGCCCGCGCATACAATCCAGTCAACGGTGTCCGGCCAACCCGCCAACACGTCATGATGGCGGCCAAGCCAAGCATAATAAAAGCCGGTATACCGTAACGCAAAGCCACAAGTAGCCAGAAATTATCAACGCTGGACTTCATCCAGCTCGGCCTGGTCCATTCCTTAAGCCCAATCCCAAAAAACGGATTGCCGAAAATATCATCAATCGAGTTGTTGAAAATATGAATTCTGTTCCAAGCCGATCCGGACGAAAACGTCAATTCTGACGCGATAATCTGGAACGCATTGCGATTGGAAGCCAGTTCCAGAATAATATAAAGAATGCTGAAGATGATCGCAAAAATCTTCCATCGATTCTTTATGGACTTGAGTATCTCGTCCCAGGCAGTGAGAAACGCCTGCAGTATGATCGCCAAGAACGCCCCCGACGACAGCGAACTAAACACTGCCGTGCCCACCAAGAAAGGCCGAATGATGCGTTTGAATATCCCTTTTTCATGGCTCAGCACATACCACGACAGCGCAAAGGCCGATGCACAGAACGCTCCAAAAAGGATGGAATGCGGAAATGAGACCTGAGCGCGGAACAGTCCCATCCGCGGCTCCTGGTTCACCTTGTAATAGACCTGGAACACAGGGCGGAACAGATCCAGCAGAACGGATTTCCCAGTCAGGTTCTCGAAAAGCGCGAAGGGCAGCAACAGCAGAACGATCGTGAAATACCACCAGACGAAAGTACGAAAACTTGCGTAATCACGGATCAGAACGCGCGCGGTCAGATAGGGAACGACGGTTTCAACCACCAGCATGCCGGAAAATTCCCACTGAGCGGCGATGCCGTGGTTGATAAACAGCGCGGCCGCCATCCACAAGGCCGCGGCGATCACCAGAATGTCAGCGCTGCGGATCGGGCCGGCGTTCCCCTTCATCCACCCGATCACGACAGGAAAGGCCGCCACCAGCAGGTAAAGGCGATACGCACTCAGCTTCAGCCCGCCGATGGAAAAGAAGAATGGCATCACGAAAGACAGCAGCATGATCGCGATCAGCATACCATGCTTCGACGACGCCCGGTCGGCCTTGGTGACCATCTGTGCACCTATTCTTCCGCCGGTTTGCCGGCCCGAATGCGTCACAAGCGTCATTTGCCCCTGTCTTCCCTCTCACGGTTTGCGCAGCACCCCGGTTCGCAGCCATCAGGCCGCAAGCATCTCCTGCGCCGCCCCGATATCATACATATCTCCGAGCAGCACGTAATCCGGCTCGGTGATCTGCAATAATCTGTCGATCTGTCGGGCTGTCAACCTGTCCTCCCGCAGATTTACAACCGATCTGTTCTCGTGCCGCATTGGGAAGGGGCGCCTCAGCCGCTCCGACAGAAATTTGGTCATCTCACCGATCTCTTCGATTTTGAAGACGCGATCAAAGAACACGATATCCTCTCCCAGATGCCACGAATAGGGCGTGGTGTGGACGCGGACGGGGCGGCTGACCGCGCGGTAGTCGTAAAAATGGTCAATGAATTCGCCGAAATCCGGATTCATCGGCAGTCCTTCGTTCTCGATATCCATCTCTTCGCCGCGCCATCGGAACTGGTTGCCATGTATCTTGTCGCGCCAGGCAGATTTGATCCGGGCGGCCGGATCGCGGGTCAGTGTGAACGAGGCATACCCGTCCGGCACCTCGGTTAGGCCGAATTTCTGGGTTCGGTATCCATCCTGTTCATGAATATTGCGCGGCGCGGCCAGCTTGGCCCGGGCCAGCCGCCAGCGCAGATTATTCCCGATGCGCACGATTCCTCGGCCCTTGAAGGGTGTACCATGATCAAGCTCCCAAAGGGTTTCCTTCAGGGTGCTGCTTCCGACCTTGGTGATGTCGAAATAGACTAAATTCAAAGCCTGCGAGACAACCGCCATCGCACCTACCTTTTTGGCCCCAGACTTCCTGCGGCATTCGGAAAATCATAGCCATCTGCCCGGTAATTACAACAGACCCGGCGAGAGAAGGGGGCAGATTGCCAGTGCTTGGCCACAATGGGAGGTACACAGCGTGATTGTTGCCGCAGCGCCGGTCATCTTTGTGATGATCCGCAAAAATTGGGAAAACTCGAATGCAATGCTGGTCCAATCCTTATTGGGGAGTTAAAGATTTGCATAAGACAACAAAAAAGAGGCTACTGTGCGCGCTCCAAAACTCTGGATATGGTTGTTTACCCTGATCGTAGGGGCGCGGATGCTTCCCGTAGTATGGCGCCGCGCCATTAAGAAGGCCCGCGGCAAGCCCAATTATCTGCACAAATCTGCGCCACGCCAGATTCCGAAAACTATCTGGATCTACTGGGACCGCGGCGAAGCAGATGCGCCGGACCTTGTTCGGCACTGCATCGCCTCATGGCGCGACCGCAATCCCGGCTGGGAGGTGCATGTGCTGGATGTGGCCTCTGTATCGGATGTTGTGCAGATGCCTTCGCATTTCAACGCTCTGCCCATTCAGGCCTACAGCGATCTCCTGCGCTTCAGGCTCCTCAGAGAGCATGGCGGCATATGGGTGGATGCAACAACCTATTGTCTACAGCCGCTGGACCACTGGCTTCCTTTCGTGGCATATCGGGGTTTTTTTGCATTTACTTGGACGCCCACCGAAAGATGGTTCATTTGGCCCGGAATGTATCGGGATCTCGGAACTTGGTTTCTTGCATCTGAACCGGGCGGGACAGTAATTTCACTTTGGGAACGTTACAGCTTCGATTACTGGCGGAGGCGCCAAAAGCCACTCATATACTATTGGGCCCACGCTATCGTGGACGTGCTACGGCTTACAAATGGGTCGTTCCGGCAAAGCTATAATTCGATGCCGAAAATCGGGTGCTACGGCCCTCATCTGGTGCATGATTGCGTGACGCATGGCCATGATCCTCAAAAGATCGCGGCATTGCTCGAAACTGGAGCCGCGCCAGTTCAGAAGCTGCGCTGGAACTGGAGCGAGGACCGCATCACACTGGCAAAGCAGATGCTCGGGATCGAAGAACCGGTTGCAATCACGCGTCAGGATCGTAACCAAGCCTCGTGAAATCCTCGGCATAGCGGTCACGGATCGCCTTGCGATTCCACGCACTCAGCTGATGCCGGGTTAGCCGCCTGTGGCTGTTGGTCGACTCGTTCCGCTTCGGCAGGGTTCGCGGATCGCCGAAAATGCGCTGGAAGATCTCCGGCATCCTGTCCTTCAACTCTTCGAACTTGACGATCTCATCGACAAGGCAAGTGCCATTTTCGTCAAACAGATACCTGCTCTGTAGCACGGCATGCCGCGCGATATCGTAATAGTCGTCACGATACTGCTTTCTGAGAAACCAGAAAAGCGGCCCGGTCTTGCGAAACCTGCGATACCGGAACTCCGACAGGATCCGGTCATAGGGGTTACGGACCACCGCGAACTTGAAATAGGCGTTCCAGAGATCCCGGTCGATATGACCGTTCCGCACATATTCATCCGCATAAAGGTGTGCCAACCTTTGTGGGCCGAACGCCGGGTCGCTATTATACCGCAGGTTCAGAATTCCGCGGTCGTCCCATGACAGCCCCAGATCATCGACAAATACCTGCTCGATGCTCTGCCCTGCCGTTTTCGGAACGTGGACGAAGATGGTTTTGTGCCGATGCGAAATCATCCGTCTGCTCTGTCTGCCATCAGTCTCACACGTTCGCTCCTACCGGCACACGCTCCTATCCGTCCAGCCTTCATTTCGCAATGGCTTTTGCATAGCAAGCGATTTTGAAAAATCCAGCCTTGCAGAGCATAAAGAGGGTCACATTGTTATATCCGCCGATACGCTCCGATAGAGTGCGATATCGGCGGCATAATAACTATTGATGAACGCCAGCACAGTGGCGTCCTCGAACGCCGGAAGCGGCGCAGCAGTGCCTGGCTTCATCAGTTTTCGCCGCGCATGTACGCGCAGCGCCTCGTGGACCGCACCCGGCAGCACCCACCGAGCCGCGGCGCTGCCACTACGCAACAGATTTTTCAGCTGGGGGTGGCGGAACACCGTGGTTTTGTTGGCATGGCCAATCTGCAACGCGTCCGTGCCGAAATGCCGGCCAAGTGCGGCACCGAGAAGATCGAGCCGTTCCATAGGATAAAGGTGCCGGACCAATTGTACACCATTGATCCCCACATAGTCCGATTGCCGCGAAAAATGGATAAACTCGGGCGCGATCACGCGCGGTTCGGATTGCAGATAGTCGACGACCAGGTCGATCTCAGCGTGGATATCGGCCTGGTCAAGCTGGGCGAACTCCTTGCCGAGATACATCTTAGTCCGCTGCGCCAGGGCCGAGCGGAACCGCTGGAACGGATCACGCAGAAGGGCAAAGCTGTCATAGGTCTTCAGCTTTTCGAAGGCATCTGGATCGATATCCCGCAGCAATGCAAGCGGCAGATGTCGAAAATCGATCTCGCCCAGTTCCGGATGCAGCTCGACGGCCTTCAGGAACCTGCTATCAGCGTCATGATACGGCAATACCGCCGCGCGCACCGACGTTCCCGCACATTTAGGCACATGAATAAACACAAAACGGTAGCGATCTGATAAAATCATAACTTGGAACTCTTTGTCCCACATGTCTCATATGGCGAAAAAAATGGATTTAGCAATGTCTTAGAACAGAAACGTCACCAGCAGGTAGCAGAAAAACTGCCCCCGCCGATGTTCTCATACTGCCATATATGGTCCGGTTACGCTTGAAACTTTTCCATCAGCCAAACAAATCTTCTGCTTGCGCCGCTTGAATATCAATGAACTGCACGTCGTCGTCGATCGCAAAGGCACTGATTTCTCCGTCAACGAAACGGTTGTTGGCTGTTCCAAGAGTCCATTCCCATTCTTCACCACCATTGGCATCGATAAAATCAAAGTCAGTATTGGTTTCATCAATCACCACAGCGCCGTCGACCACAACCTGCAAGTGGTCCGACACTTGGTCGACCATCAGGGTAATTTGGTGCGCATCAGTGTCATTGAGGCCAATATTGTCTGCTCGGAACCCCTTGGTAAATTTGCCGTCGTTATTCGCGACATAGGCAATCAGGCCATCCCTCGACACTGCCAGTCCAAAATTGCCTTTATTCCAGACCAGCCGCTGTGAGCTGCCATCCGCCTCGTCCCTAGTGAATTCAACTGTGAAGGCAATCTGTTCGGAATCTTCAAATTCTGCCAAGCGACCAAGTTTAACCATGTCACGATTGCCATCAAATTGTATGGCTGAGCCTGAAGCAGTATTCACGATGGCAGCATCACCGATGAGTGATGTTTGCTCGTTGTTCGACAAAGTAGCAATATCCAGCACATAATCATCAAACACCATCTGGGGCTGCGAGCCGCCTGTGCCGGAGGTATCCGTACTGCCGCTTGTACCGGAGGTATCCGTACTGCCGCCTGTACCGGAGGTATCCGTACTGCCGCTTGTACCGGAGGTATCCGTACTGCCGCTTGTACCGGAGGTATCCGTACTGC